>NZ_JBLVXX010000050.1:0-36404 GCF_048283985.1 Enterobacter cloacae complex sp. 6730903
GTGTTGATGGGGTTTGGGGGGTGGGTGCTGTGGCGGGTAGTGGCAAATATCCTCTGAGAGAAAAGGCAGCCTGACGCTGCCTGTGTTATTTTTTGTTCTGATCGCGCAGCATCGCCTCGCGCAAAATGGCATTAAGCCGCGTCTGGTAACCTTTCCCTGGCCGTTTAAGCCACTCCATCACGTCGGCGTCAATGCGTACTGATGCCTGAGTTTTGAGCGGTCGATAGAATTTTCCCCGCACGGCACCGGTCCAGTGATCATCCTCCGTGGCCGGTATATCGCTGTAATCAATTTCTCTGTCGGGTTTATCCGCCAGCGCTTTGAGTTCAGCCTCCCGGCGGGCACTCACTTCCGGTGCACTACCGCGTTTATGTTTAACGATGCTCATAACGCCTCCTCTCTTTACGATCCGCTTTACGCGGACTGATGATACGTATGATTTCATCCCCGTTTTCATAACGATCCTGAACAGACAAATGGCAGGGATCGTCAAAAACCAGAACTGCATCTTCAAAACGAATGGCGTGTTTTTGCAGATTGCTTTTCGCCTTATTGCTATCCCACTCATACTCTATAGGCATAGTGTACCCCTCCCTGATTGTATATACAAAAAAGCATATACAAACAGAGCAGTATTTGAACGAAAAAGACAAAATTTTGATTTGATTTCTGAAGGAGCATTCCAGATAGTGAGATGACTGGCCTCGTGCAGCTTTGCACTTTTCCCCCGTATCCCTCTATCCTTAGCCCATGGAAAAACATACCGAACTCAAACGCGCCAAGCTTCTCGCGCTGTCGCTGCTGCTGATTGCCGTCGCAGCGTTTATCACCACCCTGTTCCTGCCGCAAACCTTCTGGGTGCGCGGCGTAAAGGCCATTGCCGAGGCGGCGATGGTCGGCGCGCTGGCGGACTGGTTTGCCGTTGTCGCGCTGTTCCGCCGGGTGCCCATTCCCTTTATCTCGCGCCACACGGCGATTATCCCGCGCAATAAAGACCGCATCGGCGACAATCTCGGCCAGTTCGTGCAGGAAAAGTTTCTCGATACGCAATCCCTTGTCGATCTTATCCGTCGTTACGAGCCCGCACAGATGATTGGGACCTGGTTCAGCCAGCCCGATAACGCCCGGCGCGTGGGGCAGCATCTGGTACAGGTGATGGGCGGTTTTCTGGAACTCACTGATGACGGACGCATCCAGCGCCTGCTCAAACGCGCCGTCCATAAGGCTATTGACAAGGTTGATTTAACCGAGACCAGCGCCGTCATGCTGGAAAGCATGACCAAAAACAACCGTCACCAGGTGCTGCTGGATGCCATCATCAACCGCCTGATTACCCTGATTCAGCGGGAAAGCACGCGGGAATTTATTGCTGACCAGATCGTCCACTGGCTTAAGACCGAGCATCCGCGCAAGGCGATGGTGCTGCCCACCGAGTGGCTGGGCGATCAAAGCGCAGAGATGGTGTCGAACGCGGTGAACACGCTGCTGGACGATATCAGCCACGACCGCACGCACCAGATCCGTCAGGCGTTTGACCGCGCCACGATCAAGTTCATCGACAATCTGAAAAACGATCCGGAGATGACGGCGAAAGCCGAGAATATCAAACACTACCTGAAGAATGACGAGGCCTTTAACCGTTATCTGGGGGAAATGTGGGCTGACCTGCGCCAGTGGCTGAAAAATGACATGCAGAGCGACGATTCCCGCGTGAAGCAGCGTATCGCCAACGCCGGGCTGTGGTTTGGTGAAACGCTGACTAACGACGCCAGCCTGCGGGCGTCGCTGAATGAGCATCTGGAGCAGGCCGCGCACCGCGTGGCGCCGGATTTCGCCGCGTTCCTGACGCGCCATATCAGCGACACGGTGAAAAGCTGGGATGCCAAAGACATGTCACGCCAGATAGAACTTAATATCGGTAAAGATCTTCAGTTCATTCGCGTTAACGGTACCCTGGTGGGCGGTACGATTGGCCTGATCCTGTTTCTGCTCTCGCAGCTGCCCGCCGTGCTGGGGCATTAATCCGCTTTTGGCGGCGCGATAACGTAGCGCGTCGCCTCGAAGCGGTTCAGGATCAGGTGCACCAGAAAGACCATCGTCAGCGTGACCACCAGCGCGAAGGTGACGGAGGTTATGCGGTACAGATCGCTGAACACCAGGTCGCTGTCCGGGTGCATGTTCTGCCCGAACATAATGCCGATGGTGGTGATACTGGCGAAGCCTACCCCGGCGCCGACCTTCTCCATTACGTGCAGACGCGCGCCAAACGCCAGCCCAAGGCCAATCAGCGGCATCATCAGCAGCATATGGCTGCTGTGATCGTAGAGGATAAGCTGGACGACAAGGATATAGAGACACCCCAGCACCACGCCGACCACGCGCCAGATGGAGCTGATAACCGATCCGCGATAGTGCATCGGGAACAGGATCAGAATGCCCGCCATCAGCGCCGAAAGCGAATCGCTTAAGTCGCTCATCTGGAACACCACGAAAATCAGCGTCGCCACGGTGCCCGAGAGCAGCGACTCGTGGCGCACGCGGGCGTCATCTTTCTCGATCAGCGGCGGCGACTTACGCGCCTCCACGTCCGGCAGCAGGTAGTTCATCAGCGCGCTCAGGCACACCGCCATCACGCTCGCTTCGATGTTAGAGAATAAAAGCGTATGCCAGTTGGTGGTGGGGTAGCTCATAAAGTTGAGCATCACGCTCTGGCAAACCACGCCCATCGAGCCGAACAGGAACAGCGGCCCCTTACTCATAAAGCGAAAACGCATCACGTACAGGGCAAACACCACCAGCGTCATAATGACCGGCCACTGGGACAGATAGCCGATGATAAACACCATTTCGATGCAGTTCAGCGAGGCGCTAAAGATAAACTGCTTCGCCACGTGGCGGTTAAACACCGGCACCAGCGACAGCAGCATGATCGGATAGACCACAAAAAACACGCCGTAGCTGGTGTTGTAGAAACTCGAAATACTGAGCGCAATCATCCCGGCAAAGACGATACGCAGGGTCTGACGAAAGTCGTTTGCCGTATAGACGATGTTGCCGTGCGGGGTAAATACCCGCGCCAGGGTGCTAATAGACATAGTGAAGCAGGCTCACCAGATGGATTTGCATCCCGGAGAAGAATCGCGCAAACGGCCCTTCGCTGTTGTAGAGCTGCACGGTGGCGCGCGCGCCGGTCGGCAGCGGCTTCGGTAAGGCTTCGTCCAGCGCCACGTGAATGCGCATACGCTGGGCATCACGCACCCAGCGGTTGGAGGTTTCCGGTTCAGAAAGTTGACCGTTTACGGCCTCCTGTCCGGCGAGGATCCCCGCGTCGCTGCTGGTGACGTGGGCGCGGAAAACTTGCCCCGGGAAGGCGTCGAACACCACGGCGGCGTCGGTCCCCTGATGGGTATGCCGCAGGCTCTTCTCGCGGAAATCCGCCACGATATCGATCCGGGTGTTGACCAGCGCCAGCGCTGCCGAACCGGACGAGGCGTAAAAACCGGGGCTTAATTGCAGGTTACTGACCGTGCCGTCCGCCTCGGCGTAGACCTTCGTCCAGCCAAGATTCAGCTCCGCTTCGTCCAGCGCGTTACGGTATTTTTGCAGCGTCACGTTGCGGTGCTCGTCCCGCTCGCCGCGCTGAATGCGCAGGTTATGAATATTCGCCTGAATCGAGCTGACGGACTGCTCGCTGCTCTGCCAGGTGGTACGAACCTTATCCAGATCCGCCTGCGACACGTTCTGCAAGGTGCTCAGTTTCTGGTAGCGGTCGAAGGTCACTTTGTCGTTACGCGCGGTCAGCACGGCGGTTTTCAGGCTGGCCTGCGCCGCGGCAATCTGCGCGTCCAGCTGATCGTTAGACAGACGCGCCTGCTCCAGCGCGATCTGCGCCGCTTCGACCTTATTGCGAAACGGCGTAGCGTCGAGTTCAAACAGCAGATCGCCTTTCTTAACCTGGCTATTGTTGTGGACATGTACCGCCGCCACATACCCGGAGACGCGGGCTGACACCGGGGTCACCACGCGCATCACGGTGGAGTCCGGCGTCAGCGGGATCCAGATATCCGCGACGATAAAGTAGACAAACATCAGCAGGAAAGAGGCAATACTCACCCTTACCCAGCGGGCAAACTTTTGTTCAGGAGTCATTATTTTTCGGTCTTATTATCTTCTTCGCGGATTGTCCGCAAATTGCAGGCGATTTGATTGAGTGTGGCGCTGAAAATATCGATATGTTCCGGCGCGATGTTTTGCGATACGCGCGCCTGATACGTCTCAATCACCTGAGAGAGCCTCTCAAGAATGGCTTTTCCCTCAGGCGTCAGCGTCAGCAGCCGGATACGCTTGTCATACGGCGAGACGGTGCGCAGCAGGTAGCCCTGCTTTTCCAGCTGTGTCAGCGTGCGCATTAGCGGAGGCAGTTCAATCCCCTGCACTTCCGCCAGCTCGCTGACCGAGACGTTATCCCCAAGTTGATGAAGCTGCATCATCACCGTCCAGCTCGACTGGGTTAACCCGGTGTCGAGAATGGCGTCGTCGATGACTGCGCGCCACTGACGCACGATCATCGCCATCCGCATGCCCATCGGCCTGCGGTTAAACAGATCTTCTTCACTCATGGGAAGCCCTCTCGTAGTACGCCATCACGATAATAGTTATCAGGGTAAGTATCAAGAAACGAGAAGTTAAAGCGCAGGAATTGCGAAACGATGTTCTCCCTCTCCCCGTGGGAGAGGGCCGGGGTGAGGGCACTAGTCCGCAGCAGAGTTTAGCGGCTAAAATACTTCCTGACGGCACTGTTCCCCGAAGCCGTCACCACTACCTCCCTGTACCCTGCCACCCGCTGGATCCAACCTTTGCTTTCCAGATAAATCAACAGCGCAGCGCCCGCCTCACCGCCAAGATGAAACCGCCGCTCGCTCCAGTCCAGGCAGGCGCAGCACGCCTTGCGACGGGTATTGGGATTTAACGGAATACCAAGCTTCAGAAACTGCTCGCGGCCATGTAGCGTGAGCGCGGAACCGTCTGCCTCAAGCCAGCCTTCCGCCTGCATGAATTCATAGATATGCACCGCCACCGTTCCGGCAAGATGGTCGTAGCAGGTTCGTGCTTCGCGCAGGGCTTTTGGCGCGGAGGTTTCCGGCGGCGTGATGCGGTTCCAGGAGAGCCCCATCATCTGCTCGACAAGCGCCGCCACGTCGTGCCCGGCAAGACGATAATAACGATGCCGCCCTTGCGACAGGCAGGTAATTAGCTGCCCTTCAACCAGCCGGGCAAGATGCCCGCTGGCGGTCGACGGCGCAACGTCTGCCGCCACACTCAGTTCAGTGGCCGTCCACGCCCGCCCGTCCATTAGCGCACAGAGCATCTTCACGCGCGACGGATCGGCCATTGCAGCCGCTACAGCGGCAATGGCCTTTTCCAGCGCCGCACTGTTATCAGGGGGTAAGCTCGTCTTTAACATTCGTCGCCCAGGGTTCGGTGATCTCTGCGGCCAGCTTATCATCATCCGTCAGCAGAATAAGGTGATTCGCATGGTCGCTGTACTGAGTCAGGATAGACACGCCGCGTGCCGCCAGCGCCGCCGCAATTTCACCCAGCTCGCCAGGACGCTCCTGCTTAAGCTTTCTGATCACCGGCTTTCGCAGCGCCTGCACGGTAAACCCGGCGTCGAGCAGCACACGGCGGGCTTTTTCCCCGTCCTCCACCAGGAAATGGGCATCCGTACCGAAAACGCCGCCCCCCTCCAGCCCCACGCCGTTGCGGCCTAACAGTTGTCCAAAGCTCGCCAGCTCGCCGGGCCTGTCGCTAAAAATCACGTGAACGTCATACATCCGCGTGCCCTCCGGTTTCGGAACTGTATTCCCGCATCAGCTGCGCCACGCGAATACGGTAGAAAGAAAAAATCGACGCCCGTCCTTCGGCCTGCGCCGCCTGATGAAAGACGTTCTGCTTCCAGCGGCGGACGGCCTCTTCATCCCGCCACCAGGAAAGGGACAGGATTTTGCCCTCGGTCGTCAGGCTCTGGAACCGTTCGATATCAATAAATCCGTCGATGTCGGCCAGTAAAGGCTTAAGCTCTGCGGCCAGTTGCAGATAGCGCGCCTGATAAGCGGGTTCGGCTTTGGCTTCGAAAAGGACTGCGATCATGAAGGTCTCTCCGTTGTGATGATATGGAGAGAATGCGGGACTAATGGTATGGATGCTTCGGTATGGAGCGAAGTGTTTGCCGGATGGCGCTGCGCTTATCCGGCCTACGGTGTTTTGTAGGCCCGGTAAGCGCAGCGCCACCGGGCTGGTTTTAGCCCACCATCGACCTCGGCTCCATAAACGCCTGAATCCCCTACTCGCCATCGTCACGTCCCGCCAGGCTTACGGGCGCTGGTGGCGATAATCCGCGAGCGCGGGATTACTCCAGGTTAGCCTTGTTCAGCCCATATGCCGCATCCAGCGAGCCCGGCTCCATGCGGGAGGTAATGCCCAGGCGGTTCCAGGCGTTGATCGCTACGATGGCGAAGTTCAGCTCTGAAATCTCCACGTCCGAGAAGTGCTCCGCCACGCTGCGGTACAGCGCGTCGCTCACGCCGTGAACGCCAATCTGGGTCAGCGCTTCGGTGAAGGCCAGCGCGGCTTTCTCGCGGGCGCTGAACAGCGGGGACTCGCGCCATGCCGCCAGATGGTACAGGCGCAGCTCGCGCTCGCCAGCAATTTTGGCCTCTTTCGAATGCATATCCAGGCAGAAGGTACAGCCGTTCAGCTGTGACACGCGAATGTCGATCAGGTGCTTCAGCGCCGGATCAAGGGAGGTTTTCGCCACTTCCATGCTCAGGGCGGAAAGCGCGTTGGCGAGTGCAGGTGTGGCTTTGTGGTGGTTTACGCGGGTGCTCATTGTCTTTCCTCTTTTTTGTGCGGTTTTTATCATGCGATGAGGCAAATCTACGCCCTTAATGACATAGTAAAAAGATACAAAAAACATGAAATGAGGTAGGACATGAAGCCGGGCTATCACGACATTTATACCCGCTACCGCGACAACATTACGCGCGGCGTACTGAAGCCCGGCGACAAAGTGCCTGCCATCCGCGTGCTGGCTGAAGAGCTGAAGGTGGCGCGCAAAACCGTCGAGACGGCGTATGCCATTCTGACGGGTGAAGGGTATCTGGTGAGCCAGGGTGCGCGCGGCACGCGGGTGAATCCGGATCTTCTGCTACCCGCGCAAAACGCCCCGGCAGAACAAGCGACCGGCACGCTGCCGGCGTCGTTGATTAGCCAGCGCGAACGGGCCGGTTTTCTGCGCCCCGGCATTCCCGCGCTCGACAGCTTCCCCTATAAAAAATGGCTGCTGCTGGCAGGCCAGGCGACGCGCGCCATGCGACAGGATGAAATGCTCAACCCGCCGGTGCTGGGCTGGTATCCGCTGCGCGAGGCGATTGCCCGCTATCTCAATATCTCGCGCGGGTTGTCCTGCACCGCAGAACAGGTGCTGATCACCAGCGGCTACAGCGGCAGCCTGCGCCTGATCCTCGACACGCTCGCCAGCCGCAGCGATAAGGTGGTATTTGAGGATCCGGGCTACTTTATGGGCCAGCAGTTGCTCAAGCGCATTGTGCCCCGCCTGCACACCGTGCCGGTCGATCGCGCAGGGATGGATACGGACTACCTGCTGCGTAATCACCACGATGCCCGCTTCGCCATCGTTACCCCGTCGCACCAGAGTCCGCTGGCGGTGACGCTCTCCCTGCCGCGCAAGCAGCAGTTGCTCGACTGGGCGTCACAAAACGAGGCATGGATTATCGAAGATGACTATGACGGCGAATTTCACTACACCCGCAAAGTGCTGCCGTCGCTGAAAAGCCTCGACCAGCATGACAGGGTGATCTTTATGGGCACCTTCAGCAAAACCATCATGCCTTCACTGCGCATGGGCTACGTGGTGATGCCCGCCAGCACCGTCGGCGCGTTTACCGACAGCGCGGACATCCTCACCAGCGGCCAGCCGGTGCTGACGCAAAAGATCCTCACTGCCTTTCTCAACGAGGGGCATTTTTTCCGTCATCTGAAGAAGATGCGCACGCTCTATCAAACCCGCCGCGACTGGATGATTGCCGCCCTGCGTGAGGTCTATGGCGATCTGTTCTTCACCGAGCAAAACGACGGTGGAATGCATATTGTCGCGTTCCTCGCAAAGGGAAGCGCTGACCGGGAGATCGCCCGCTGCTGGCAGGAACAGCAATTGCAGGTTAATGCGCTTTCGGCGTGGTATCGCGGATCAGGAAAACGCTACGGGCTGGTGATGGGCTATAACAACGTGCGGTCGTATCAGGAGGCGGTTGAGCTGCTGGAAAGGCCGAAACGGCAGACGCTTGCGCTGTTGAGCTGAAAACCGCCGGGTGGCGGCTGCGCCTTACCCGGCCTACGGTCTCCTGTAGGCCCGGTAAGCGTAGCGCCACCGGGCAACCCTCACACATCATGCCGCGACAACCCGACGTCCTTGAGCTGCTCGTCGTTCATCTGGCTCAGAATACGGCGGGTACGGTTGATGCGATACCAGTTACGCAGCGTTTTCGCTACCCAGACAAACGCGATAAAAGGACGTTTTGAACGATTCTCGTAGAATTCCATGATGCTCTCCTCGCTGTGCCAGTGGAGTTATCATCATGGAAAACGGCCAGTACAATACAGATTCAAAAACTGCTTTTGTTTACCATACAGATCCGCTAAAACGGTATCTGCATGGTGGTTTAACCATCAATCTGTACTGGTTTAATGCTCTGTATGGTGAAAACAAAGGATACAGCATGACGCGCTATCAACATCTGGCCAACCTCCTGGCGGAACGTATCGAACAAGGGCTGTATCGCAGCGGTGAACGTCTGCCGTCGGTCCGCACGCTGAGCCAGGAGCACGGCGTGAGCATCAGCACCATACAGCAGGCCTACCAGATCCTCGAAAACCGCCAGCTGATTACGCCTCAGCCGCGCTCCGGCTATTTTGTCTCGAAACGCAAAGCCCAGCCGCCCGTCCCGGCGATGACGCGCCCGGTGCAGCGCCCCGTGGACGTCACCCAGTGGGATGAAGTGATGATGCTGCTGGACGCCCGCGCCGACAAAGAGATGATCTCCTTTGGCGGCGGCTCGCCGGACATTAACCAGCCGAGCCTGAAGCCGCTGTGGCGTGAGATGAGCCGCATTGCGCAGCATAACCCGGGCGAAATGCTGAGCTATGACGTGCTCGACGGGCGCCTGGAGCTACGCGAGCAAATCGCCCGCCTGATGCTGGACGGCGGCTCCACCGTCGCGGCAAACGAGATTGTCATCACCAACGGCTGCCACGGCGCGCTGTCGATCGCCCTGCTCTCGGTGTGCAAGCCGGGTGACATCGTGGCGGTCGAGTCACCATCGTTTCACGGCACCATGCAGATGCTGCGCGGCTTTGACATCAAGGCCATTGAAATTCCCACCGATCCTGAAACCGGGATCAGCATCGAGGCGTTAGAGCTGGCGCTGGAGCAGTGGCCGATCAAGGCGGTGATCCTGGTGCCGAACTGCAATAACCCGCTCGGGTTTATCATGCCGGAGTCTCGCAAGAAGCAGGTCTTAGCCCTGGCACAGCGGCACGATATCGTGATTGTTGAGGATGATATCTACGGCGAGCTGGCGGCGGAGTATCCGCGTCCGCGCACCATTCATTCTATGGACATAGATGGTCGCGTGCTGTTATGCAGTTCGTTTACCAAAACCGTGGCGCCGGGCCTGCGGGTCGGCTGGATTGTGCCGGGGCGCTATTACGACCGGGTGATGCACATGAAGTACGCCGCGGGCGGGTTTAACGTGCCGGGCACGCAGATGGCGGTGGCGGCGTTTATTCGCGACGGCCATTACCATCGCCACGTGCGCCGTATGCGTCAGATTTATCAGCAGAATATGGAAACCTATACCTGCTGGGTGCGGCAGTATTTTCCGGCAGAGATTTGCGTCACCCGCCCGCAGGGCAGCTTCCTGCTGTGGGTTGAGCTGCCGGAGACGGTCGATATGGTGTGCGTCAGCAAGCAGTTGTGTCGGCTGAAGATCCAGGCCGCAGCAGGGTCGCTGTTTTCCGCCTCCGGGAAGTACCGCAACTGCCTGCGGATCAACGTGGCGCTGCCGCCGACAGACAAAAATCGCGAGGCGTTGAAAAAGATGGGAGAAGCGATTGTGATTGCGATGGAGGAGGGCTAGTGCGGCCTGATGCCCTCACCCCGCCCCTCTCCCACAGGGAGAGGGAGAAAACCGTGCCGCATTACTCGTCGAAGTACCAGTAGCCCTGGTTAATCAAACCGGTCAGCTCTTCCACAAACACCGGATTATTCAGCGCCTCGCCCAGCTCAGCCTGGCCGAGCTCGGTGTAGCGGCACAGCGCATCTGCCCCGTTCACATCCGCCGTTTCCAGCTGTTCGCTGTTGATAAAGAAGCTGCCGTTGATGTTCAGCACGCGCAGCCCGCTCAGGCGGGAGAGCGTTTCGCCCCCTTGCAGCGCGTCGAGCACCTCTTCTGCGGAATACGGCGGCTCGGCGGCGGCAATATCCAGCTCGTGACGCGGCGTGGAGACGAAGCTGCCAAACCATTTCGTAAAATCATCCGGCTTGCTAATCATGTCGATCATCATCTGGCGAATGCGATCGAGCTCGTACTGCTCCACGCGGCCAGGGTGTTCGCGGCAGGTCAGATCCGGATCGCTGTAGTGTTCGCCGCCCAGATCGTTCTCCAGCGCGTAGTCGGCAAAGCTGCTGATCAGATCGCGACCGTTCGGCCCGCGGAAGCCGACGGAGTAGTTGAGCGCGGTTTCATGGGTAAAGCCGTCATGCGGGAATCCAGGCGGAATGTAGAGGATATCGCCCGGCGCCAGATCTTCGTCGATGATCGGCTCAAACGGATCGACGTGCAGCAGGGCCGGATGCGGGCAGAACTGACGCATCGGCAGCTTGTCACCCACGCGCCAGCGGCGGCTGCCCATCCCCTGGATGATAAACACATCGTACTGATCGATATGCGGCCCAACGCCGCCGCCCGGGACGGAGAAGGAGATCATCAGGTCATCAAGACGCCAGTCCGGCAGGACGCGGAACGGACGCACCAGCTCTGCGGCGGGCATATGCCAGTGGTTCACCGCCTGCGCCAGCAGGGACCAGCCGGTTTCACCGAGGTTATCGAAATGCTCAAACGGGCCATTGCTCGCCTGCCACTTGCCGTTAGCGTGGCTTACCAGGCGGCTATCGACTTCCGGCTCCATCGCCAGACCCGCCAGCTCATCAGGGGTAATGGGGTCGACAAAATTCGGGAAGGCATTTTTCAGCACAACGGGTTGTTTTTGCCAGTATTTTTCAAGAAATTCCGGCCAGTTCAGGTTTAGTTGATACGCCATGGTTAGCACCAGTGAGAGGGTAAACAGGCGCGATTATAGGTAAGAAAGCAGAGGGGGAACTTGTCATGGGTCAATCGAGCGCGTGTAGGTCGGGTAAGGCGAAGCCGTCACCCGACGCACACGCGGGCTAAAACTTAATCCAGGTTCAGCTCGTCATAATGGGTAATCAGTTTACCCACGATGCCGTAGTCCAGCGCTTCCGCCGGTGACATCCAGAAGTTACGGTCGGTGTCTTTCTTCACTTTCTCCAGCGGCTGGCCGGTGGCGTCAGCAATCAGCTTGTTCACGCGTTCCAGCATGCGGATGATCTCGCGCGCTTCGATCTCAATATCCGTCGCCTGGCCGCGCACGCCGCCCAGCGGCTGGTGGATCATAAAGCGGGTATTTGGCAGCGAGTAGCGGTGCTCTTTTTTCGCCGCCAGGAAGATGGTGATCCCGGCGCTTGCCACCCAGCCGGTGCCGATCACGTGCACTTCCGGACGGATAAACTTAATGAAGTCGTGGATGGTGTCGCCTGCTTCCACGTGGCCGCCCTGGCTGTTGATGTACAGCTTGATCGGATCGTTGCTGACGCTTTGCAGCAGGATCATCTGAGTGATGACTTTCTGAGCCAGCTCCTGGTTAATCTCTCCGGAGATGACAATCGAACGGGATTCCAGCAGTTTTTGCTGTAGAGCGCCCGCGCCGTTTGTTCCTTCCGCTTTTTCTTTATCGTCACTGCTTTTCAGTGTGTAGTGCATCGTTATGTCCTCAGCTTGTCGCGCTCAAAATCAGAGTGTAGCCTGTTTTACCCGTCGGCGTCCTCACACGAAACATCGCGTGCCGTGCGCTGGCTTTGCCCCCGGAAAGGTCTCTAAAAACAGCGCACCATTCCTAACTAATTCGCCACATTTTTATTACACTTTCATATCATCTTCATATTGATAAATGATAATAATAATTAATGTGTTAGTATGAATGAGGATAGCAAACAGCCGCTTACGTTCAAAAAGGCGCTATTTTATTCTCGATGATTTACTGATCACACACCGGGGCGGTGAATGGAACACATTGTTTATGTGGTTGATGACGATGACACAGTCAGACAGTCCGTTGTCAGGCTGCTGGAATCCGCGGATATACACGCCCTTGGCTTTTCCTCAGCAGAAGCCTTTCTCAGCCATCCCTTTGAGGATCTGCCCTCCTGCGTGATCCTCGATATGCAGATGCCCACGATAACCGGGTTTGATGTCGCAGATGCGCTGAAAGCCAGCGGGCGGGAAATACCGATCATCTTTCTTACCGGTCACGGCACCATCCCTATGTCCGTCCGGGCGATCAAAGGCGGGGCCTATGAATTTCTCACTAAGCCCGTTGAATCCAGCGCGCTCATTGGCTCCATCGAATCCGCGCTCAGGCTGGCACAGCACAACGCCGCCCGCGTCAAAGAGCACTACGCCCTGAAACAGCGCCACATGTCCCTCACGCCGCGCGAGCACGAAGTGCTTGAGCTGGCCATCAGCGGCAAGCTCAACAAGCAGATCGCCGCCGAGCTGGGCGTCAGTGAGATTACGGTGAAAGTGCACCGCCGCCGGGTGATGGAGAAAATGCAGGTCCGCTCCGTGGCCGAGCTGGTCAGGGCCGTCGAGCGCCTGACCAAACATCAGCCAGCGGAATAACCGTTACTCCTCCTGTCCGGCAAGCGGCAACGCGAAGGTAAACACCGTGCCGTACGGCTCTCTGCGGCGCGCGCTCAGTTTCCCCCGGTGCCGTTCAATGATGCTGGCGCTGATGGTCAGCCCCATCCCCATTCCCTGCGCTTTGGTCGAATAGAACGAGTCAAAGATCCGCTCGGTGAGCGCCGGCTCAATGCCGCTGCCGGTATCGGCGATCTCGAAGATCACCTTTCCCTCGGCGCAGTTCGCGGTGGAGATCGTGATGCTGCACGGGCGATCCGTCACTTCCGCCATCGCTTCCATCGCATTCATCACCAGGTTAAGCAGCACCTGCTGGATCTGCACGCTGTCACCGATGATAAAGCTGTCGTGAGCGTTCAGGAGATAATCAACGCTTATGTGTCGCAGCTCAAGTTCGCTGCGGGAAAGCATAATGATGTGGTGGATCAGGAAGTGCAGATCGATTCGCGTAAACGTGGGGTCCTGTTTGCGCGTCAGAGACTGAATGCTGCGGATGATCTCCCCTGCTCGCTCGCCCTCGGCGGCGATCTCCTCCAGCCCCTCGCGCACCTTGTCCAGCCGCGCCGGATCGCGGTTGAGCCAGCGCAGGCTCGCGCCGGCGTTCGAGACAATCGACATCAGCGGCTGATTGATCTCGTGCGCGATCGAGGAGGTCAGTTGCCCGACGGTAGTGGCTCGTGAGACTCGCGCCAGATCCGCCTGCGCCACCCGCATCGCATCCTCTGCCGCTCGCTGGCTGGTGATGTCGGTAATGATGCCGTAATACTCATTCACCTCGCTGCCGACGCCCACCGGATCGCCAATCCCGAGGATGTAGCGAACGGAGCCGTCGGTGCGGATGATACGAAACTCCGCGCGCATCGAAAGCCCGTCACGCACGCTCTGATTAACGAGAGTGCTGATCCGCCCATAATCGTCCTCATGCACGAAGGTCAAAAACTCCGCCATTGAGATCATCTTTTGCTGCTCTGGCAGGCCAAGGATACGGGCGTACTCTTCGGACATAAACATCAGATCCTGCACTAGCTCCCAGCGCCAGCTGCCGGTATGGCTGATCTGCTCGCCCAGCATCAGCGAGGTCTGGCTGGCGCGCAGCTCTTTCTCCACCCGTCGGCGCTGGATGTTTTCCGCCAGCAGCTCGGCGTAGAGCCGCGCCGTCTCCAGCGAAACCGCCGCCTGCGCGCCCAGCAGGCTGACCACGCGCGAATGTTCGGCGGTAAACACTTCCGGCATCAGGCGGTTTTCCAGATACAGAACCCCCACCAGCCGCGCCTGTTTGAACATCGGCACGCACATCACGGCGGCGCCGGACGTCACCAGATACGGATCCTGGCTGAACGGGTGGAACTCCTCCGGTTTGCCGGTGCGGATCTCCTGCCCGGTGCGGATCACCGCGGCCAGCACCGACAGCGGCATGTCCGTCGCCATCGGTGACGCTTTCAGGATGCGCACCCGCACGCCGTCGGTACTGGTCCAGGCGCTGGCTTCAATCTCCGGGATGTGATTATCGCTGACGCGCAGCAGCAGGCCACGCTGCGCCCCGGCCCGTTCAAGCAGCAGCGTCATCAGGTTTTCGATTAAACGTTCAAGGTTGATCTCTTCGGACAAGGCGCGTGAGGCTTTGATGACGCTCTGTAAATCGCGGATCACCTCGTTCTGGGCAAACGCCGCCGTGTCATACGCGCGGCTCTGCCCGGAGGCCAGCAGATGCGGGAAATCCTGCTCCAGCTGGCGCACCTTGGCCTGCGCCCCGGCGCGCCCCCAGGCGGCAATCGCGCCGCGGAAATGGGCGTCGGAGGCGGTCGGGTAGCCGCAGGCCAGCGAGAAACGCCCTGCCAGCTCGTGCGCCAGGGCATTGATCGGGTTAAACCCGCCCTCCCGCGAGAGCCGCACCGCTTTTTCATACTGCTCCAGCGCGATGCTGTTCATGCCGTCCAGACGGACGATTTCGGCATAAATCAGCGCCTCTTTATCGGCAAACGTGCCCGGATTGATCCGCGCCCAGAGGGCAATTTTGTCGTAATGGTGATGAATACTGCGGCGATAATCCGCCGAAAAGGTTTCCGGGGTGAGCTGGCGGGAGAGCGCCAGCGCGCTGTAAAAATGGTAATCCAGCAGATGAATATGACCCGGCGCGGACCACGCATACCAGCCCGCCATTTCTAAATCCGCTTGTGCGTCGGCGTATTCGCCGCAGGAAAAGTGCGCCATCCCGCGATAGAGCCAGTACCAGAAGAGCATGGTCGAGGTCTGCTCGGGCGCCTGCTCCGGCGGCGCGGGCAGCAGATCGTCAGGCAGCGCCTGGGCGGCACTCCATGTGCCCGTCACTGGCGTGCGTAAAAACTCCACGTAGCGGCGCTGAATGTGCAGAACGGTTTCAATGTCCTGAAAATCCGTTTTGCGCACAAAGGCCAGACCGCGATCGATGCTGGTCAGCACGCCATCCAGATGATCCCCCCGGGAGAGGAAGTTAATGATCTGATGACAGGCCGCGAAGCAGGCCATCGTCATGTCGCCGTGGGTCACCGCTGAGGTAAAGCAGGCCTTGGCGCACTCGATAGTGTACGACAGCGGCTGGGTCCAGACGCTGAGCTGGTCGAGCGGCAGCAGGGTTTTGGCTTCATAGGCATCATAGCCGTGGCGGTTCACCAGCTCACGAGCCAGCGTGCCGTACTCAAACCCGAGACGGTATTCGGCGTAGCGGTGGCCAATCAGCACGCCAAACCAGGCCATCGCCGTGGTGGAGGCGCCGGTGATGCCGTGATCGAGCGTGAGGTGCATCATCCGGCACAGGAGTAAAAAGTGCAGGCGCGGGCAGGTAAAGCTGGCGAAAATACTGGCGCTGTAAAGCAGGTTCATCACCGCTTCGGTCTCTGCGTTCTCCATCAGCTTAAGCTGAGAAAACGGGTTCTGCGGCGCGTCGGCGGTGCGTTGACAGAACTGCTGCCAGGCCTCGTCACATTCGGCGTTTTCCGGGTAGCGGCTGATCTGGATCCCGAACACGCCCAGCCAGCATAACGACGCCTCCAGCGCCAGGCGGATCTCCGACTGGCGCATATAAACTTCCGCCAGCAGGTTGGCGGCCAGCGCTTTCTCCGTCAGCCCGCCCGGTGAACCGAGGATCGCATCGCACAGCGCACGCGTGCGCTCCAGGTGTCCGAGCGCAAACTCACAGCCCGCCTCTTCGATATCCAGCATAAAGTCCGAGACCGGGCCCGCATTCCCCAGCGCTCTGGCGGTCTGGATGTAGCTTAAGGCGGAAAGGTAATCGCCGGTACGCTTCGCACGCCGCGCGGCCTGAAGGCTCAGCTCCCGGAATCGCTGCCGCTGGGGTGCAGGCTGGATGCAGTCCAGCGCGGCGCTGACGTGGTGAACCGCGCGGAACAGCAGTTCGTTGCCCGCCGTCTGCCGCGCGGCATCCGCCAGCAGGCTGGCGGTGGTCAGGTGCAGATGGCTTTTCTCGCCCTCATCCAGCAGCGCAAAGGCGGCTTCCTGCACCCGATCGTGGGTAAAAGCGTACTCTTTCTCCGTCAGCACAATCAGTTGAGCAGTAACCGCCGGATGAAGCGCATAGCGGATTTCCGCCGCCGACCGCCCCACCACGCGGCACAGCATCTCCAGCTCGCCCGTGCAGCCGAGGCAGGCGATGCTGCCCAGCAGGCGGCGCGTCTCGTCGGGCATCTCCTCCAGCTGTTCAAGCACCAGCGTCACCACGTTCTCGGTGTAGTGCCGGGCGCGGATGGCCTGGAGATCGTAATGCCATTTCCCCTGATATTTGTTGTGCACCACCAGTCCGTCATCGACGATGCGGCGGAAAAATTCCTGCACGAACAGCGGGTTGCCGCCGGTTTTTTCATGGATCAGCGTGGCAAGATCGGCGGTGCCGGTACTGCGGGCATGAAAAATCTCCCCGAGCCAGCGCGCCACGGCCTTCACCGACAGCGGCTGCGGCACGATCGTCGTGGCATGCTGCGCCGCCTCCGGCAGGCTCGCCAGCGCGGTCTGCAAGGTGGGATCAGAAAGCGAACTGAGATCGCGGTGCGCCACCACCACCAGCAGCGGGATGGCGCCGCACGCGCGCAGCAGGTGATCGAGCGTTTGCAGGCTGGCGGCGTCGATCCACTGCACATCATCCAGCAGCAGCACCAGCGGTGCGCCCTGGGTGGCGAAGGTTTTCACCAGCGCCAGCACCATATGGCTGAAGCGCGCCCGCGCGTCGATGGAAAAGGTATCCGCAGAGAAACGCGGTTTGTTCTCAAGGAGTAAATTCAGCTCCGGCACCAGGCTGACGGCCAGCTCCTCGAAGCCTTCCAGCGCGCGCGACAGACGGATTTTCCACGTCGCTACCTCCCCGGCTGGCAGCCCGAGCAGGTGCAGCGTGAGCGTCCGAAACGCCGAACTCAGCACGCCGTAGGGCAGCGTGGGAGAATATTGATCGACCTTGCCCACCGCCAGCAGCACCTTGCGCTGTTGCAGCGATTTCAGCGTGGTGGCGATCACGGAAGATTTGCCGATCCCCGAAGGCCCCCCAATCGTCACCAGTTCCGGCGCACCGCTCTGGCTGACCCGCTCAAACGCGGCGATGACGTCGCTGGCCTGCGGATGCGCAGAGAAAAGCGAATCAGCAAGATGGATCGCCGGAGAGCGATCCTGTTGACCGGGAATAAAGTCGACGATCTCACCTTCGGCGGTCAGCGTCGCCTGGCAGCGCCTGAGGTCGGCAATCAGCCCGTCGACGGTCTGATAACGATTCTCCGGGTTCTTCTCCAGCAGCTTAAGGATAATGGTCGACAGCATGCCGGGTACGTCCGGGCGCACCCGACCCGGCGCAAGAGGCTCAGAGGCAATGTGGTAATGCGCCCAGTTGGTCTGGTCATCAGCGCTCAGTTCAAACGGCAATCGCCCGGTCAGAAGTTCATAAAGCACGATCCCCAGACTGTAGAGATCGCTCCGGCTGTCAACGGCGCGCCGGGTACGCGTGGTGTGTTCAGGTGACATATAGGCGGGCGTGCCGCCAGACGCGGCAAGCCGGGACTGGGAGAACGCGTCGGAGGTGCAGCAGGAAAGACCGAAGCTGCACAGACGGCAGGTGGCGTCGTGATGAACGAAGATCGCCCCGGGTTTGATATCGCCGTGGATCAGGTTGTGCAGATGCATCTGGCGCAGGGGACCGCAGATGCGGATCGCCATTTCGATAAAGCGGGCGATCCCGGAGATCGCCTTACCTGCCCGGCACGCCAGCAGTTCAAAGCAGAACGGCGCGTAGACCAGCGCAAAACGTCCTCGGTACTGGGTTGAAGCGACGGGCCGGATAGCCCAGCCGTCATGAAGCCGATCGCGCAGGGCAAACTCGTTTTTCAACAGCCGCGTGGCCCGCTCCTCTTCTTCATCGCTGACCGCGGTGGCAATAATAAACGAACCGCCGGACTGGGGATGCCGCCCGTTCATCCAGGCGATGCCGCCCTCCTGCGCCAGCACGGTAAAAATGACATCCTCTTTCAGAACAAAAGCCCGCCCTTCATGGAGACTTCCCCGGGCGGGCCAAAATGCAGGCGACGTATGTTCGTTCATCCGCGATCCTTATTGTCGGCGGGTCAGCTCCCGCTGAATATGATCCAGCAGAATATCGATGTTAATCGGCTTACGCAAAAATGCAGCGGCGCCCAGACTGAGTGCATACCGCTGCATATTTTCATCAGCATGGCCGGAGATAAACAGTACTGGCGGTGGCGGCGTGGCCAGCAACCGCAGCTTCTCAAACAGCTCGATGCCGTTCATGCCGCGCAGCTTGATGTCGGTGATCACCAGCGACGCGCCGGACAGGGCGAGAGGGTGGCTCAAAAACACCTCTGCCGAATCGAAGGTATCGGTAGCATACCCTTCCGATTGCAGCAGGTTACTGAGCCCGCTGCGAACAGAGCGTTCGTCATCAATGATGGCAATGCGCCACGGCAGCGTCATGCTGTCTTTCCTCAAACAAATCGTTACGCGTCGCGGCTTTCCTTCGCGGGCGCTGGGGGCGCGGTACCGCTGATCTTCGGTACGCATTCATGACGAAACCAGGCCAGGGTCAGCGGTTCGCGGCTCACCAGACGCCGTCCGATGGGGATCAGCTGTTCCCCCACCAGCATGCCGAACAGGCCAATCAGCGCGACGACCGGCGGCGCCGGGGAATGCACGTCGAGCAGGGCGTAAAGTACCCCAGCCGCGACCCCGCACACCAGCGAAATAATCCATGCCTTCATGATGACGCTCCGGTCAGGTGCTGAACGTGGGGAACCGTCACCTGCACGCCCGCGGGATTGTCGCGGGATAAAAGATGACGCATTGCCTGTTCCCCTGCCAGCATCCCCAGCAGGCCAATCAGCGCCAGCGCGGGCGGCGCGGGGGAACGCACCTTCAGCACGGCATACATGAGGCCAATCAACACGCCTGCCGCGAGGGATATCAACCCTGTACTCATTGTGAACTCCAGAGAAAAAGGCAGCGGCGAGCCGGATGAGGGACCAGCCCGCCAGCGGAACTTAGCGAGCCGGAACCGGCGCTAAGGTGCGGTGCTCGCTCTTCTGACGAGACGGCGCTTTGTGCACCATGGTGTAGGCGTAATCCACACCCATTCCGTAGGCGCCGGAGTGCTCGCGCACGATATCCATCACCGCGGTGTAGGTCTCTTTGCGCGCCCAGTCACGCTGCCACTCCAGCATCACCTGCTGCCAGGTCACCGGGATCACGCCCGCCTGGATCATGCGCTGCATCGCGAAGTCGTGGGCTTCTTTGGAGGTGCCGCCGGAGGCGTCTGCCACCATATAAATTTCGTAGTCGCCTTCCAGCATCGCGCACAGGGCAAAGCTGTTATTACACACTTCGGTCCACAGGCCCGCGACAACCACCTTCTTCTTGCCGTTGGCCTTCAGCGCGTCGCGCACCTTCTGGTCGTCCCAGGAGTTCATGGAGGTACGCTCCAGGATGTCCTGGCCCGGGAACACGTCCAGCAGCTCCGGATAGGTATTGCCGGAGAAGCTTTCGGTCTCAACGGTGGTGATGATGGTTGGGATGTTGAACACCTTAGCCGCTTTCGCCAGCGCCACGGTGTTGTTTTTCAGCACCTGGCGGTCAATAGACTGCACGCCGAACGCCATCTGCGGCTGGTGGTCAATGAAGATGATCTGACAGTTGGCAGGGGTTAAGACTTCGAGCTTAGAAGTGGTCATAAGAGTATCCAGTGAGGTTAAAGGTTAAAATCGCCGCGAACAGCACGCCGATAAAATCGCGTTCATCCTATGACCCACACCGCCGTGGTGTAATTATCTCTTCGTATAGTTAACCTTAGGTATAGTTATACTTTGGTATACCTATCCTATTGTATAACTGGATCTTTGCCGAAACCGGTTCCCATAATCCTGACCATTCCCCTCTGAGTCTGGAGCTATTATGGTTACCCTCGGTAAAGCCGATCTCATTCTGGTTAACGGCCAGTTTCACACCGTCGATCGCGAGAATCCTGTCGCGGAAGCCGTTGCCGTGCGCGACGGGAAATTTCTGGAAGTGGGTACCGTCGCCGAGGTGATGCAACACCACTGCGACGGCACTAAGGTGGTGGACTTAAAAGGCCACACCGCCATCCCCGGCCTGAACGACTCGCACCTGCACCTGATCCGCGGCGGGCTGAACTACAACCTCGAGCTGCGCTGGGAAGGCGTGCCGTCGCTCGCCGACGCCCTGCGGATGCTGAAAGAGCAGGCCCTGCGCACGCCGTCGCCCCAGTGGGTGCGCGTGGTGGGCGGCTGGAGCGAGTTCCAGTTCGCCGAGCGCCGCATGCCGACCCTCGACGAAATTAACGACGCCGCGCCGGATACGCCGGTCTTCATCCTCCACCTGTACGACCGCGCCCTGCTCAACCGCGCCGCGCTGAAGGTGGTCGGCTACACCAAAGACACGCCGAATCCGCCGGGCGGGGAGATCCAGCGCGACGCCAACGGCAACCCGACCGGGATGCTGATTGCCCGTCCGAACGCCATGATTTTGTACGCCACGCTGGCGAAAGGGCCGAAGCTGCCGCTGGAGCAGCAGGTCAACTCCACGCGCCAGTTCATGCGCGAGCTGAACCGTCTGGGGCTGACCAGCGCCATCGACGCAGGCGGCGGCTTCCAGAACTACCCGGAAGATTACGAGGTGATTGCCGAGCTGCACGAGAAAAAGCAGATGACCATCCGCATCGCCTACAACCTGTTTACCCAGCGTCCGGGCCACGAGCTGGAAGACTTTGAAAAATGGACCGACATGCTTACGCCGGGCCAGGGCAGCGACTTCTTCCGCCACAACGGCGCGGGCGAGATGCTGGTTTTCTCCGCCGCCGATTTTGAAGACTTCCTCGAGCCGCGTCCGGACCTCGCGCCGGGTATGGAAGACGAACTGGAGCGCGTGGTGCGCCATCTGGTGGAGCACCGCTGGCCGTTCCGCCTGCACGCCACTTACAACGAATCCATCAGCCGCATGCTGGACGTGTTCGAGAAGGTGAACCGTGACATTCCGTTCAACGGGCTGCACTGGTTCTTCGACCACGCCGAAACCGTGTCGCAGGCCAACATTGACCGCATCAAAGCACTCGGCGGCGGCATTGCCGTCCAGCACCGCATGGCCTTCCAGGGCGAGTACTTTGCCGAGCGCTACGGCATCGAAGCCACCCGCCACACGCCGCCGGTGGCGAAAATGCTCGAGACCGGCGTGCCGGTGGGCCTGGGAACGGACGCTACCCGCGTGGCGAGCTACAACCCGTGGACCGCGCTCTACTGGCTGGTCTCCGGCCGCACCGTTGGCGGGATGCAGATGTACGATCACAGCGCCCGTCTGGATCGCGATACCGCCCTGATGCTCTGGACCCAGGGCAGCGCGTGGTTCTCCAGCGAGCAGAATCAGAAGGGGCAGATCAAAGCGGGGCAGCTCGCGGATCTGGCGGTGCTCAGCAAAGATTACTTCCGCGTGCCGGAGGAGGAGATCAAGGGCATCGAGTCCGTTCTCACCGTGGTGAACGGCGATATCGTCTATGCCGCAGGCGCTTTTGGCCCGCTCGCGCCGCCCGCCATTCCGGTCCTGCCCGAGTGGTCCCCGGTGGTGAAGGTGCCGGGCCACTACCGCAGCGCGCCGCCGCAGGCCGCACGCGTGGGTATGCGTGTGGCTCACCACTGTAGCGGCCCGTGCGGGGTTCACAGCCACCAGCATGATTTCGCCCGTACGTCAGCGATGCCGGTATCCGACGATAACGCTTTCTGGGGGGCGCTGGGTTGCAGCTGCTTTGCATTCTGATGAAACAAAATGACGTTTCGCCCCGGATCGATCCGGGGCTGTTCTTTCTGCGCCTGACCGGCAGTCTGCTGCTGCTTTACGTGCACGGCCTGCCGAAGGTGCTGCACTTCAGCGAAGAGCTGACGCGCATCGAAGATCCGTTTGGTTTCGGGCCGTATGCCAGTCTGATCCCGGCGATCGTCGCCGAGGTGATCTGCCCGCTGTTTATCATTGCGGGGGTTTACACCCGCCTGGCGTGCCTGCCGATTATCGCCGTGCTGCTGGTGGCGATGCTGGCGGTCCACCCGAACTGGTCGATTGCCGAGGGGCAGTTTGGCTGGCTGCTGCTGATTATCTTCACCACCCTCGCCCTTACCGGGCCGGGCCAGTGGCGAGTGCAGCGTAAAACGACGGAGGGGTTCGCATGACCCAGGTTAACAACGTTCGCGACGCACACGTCGAGACGACGCCCGCGGTTTCACCCTGGCAGCCGCTGAGCCAGCCGGTGTTCCGCATGCTGTGGATCGCCACGGTGGTCTCTAACGTCGGCTCATGGATGAGCGACGTCGGTATCAACTGGAGCATGCTGACGCTCAGCGCCGATCCGCTGGATATCGCGCTGGTGCAGGCGGCGAGCAGCCTGCCGATGTTCCTTTTCGCCCTACCGTCCGGGGTGATGGCGGACATCGTTGACCGACGTAAATACCTGCTCTTCTCTCAGCTGTGGATGTTCATTGCCGCCGCCGGGCTGACGCTGCTCTCTTTTACCGGACACGTCACCCCCACCGTTCTGCTGGCGGCGACGTTTCTGCTGAGCGTGGGTGCGGCCATGAGTTCGCCGCCGTTTCAGGCGATTGTCCCTGACCTGGTGAGCAAGCCCGAGCTGGGTTCCGCCGTGGCGCTTAACTCGCTCGGGGTCAATATCAGCCGGGCAATTGGCCCTGCGCTGGGCGGTTTTCTGCTGTCGCTTGCCGGACCGTGGATGGTGTTTGCCCTGAACGCCCTGTCCGTGATGGGCGTGGCGTGGGTGCTGTGGCGCTGGCGTCCGGCACCGTCCGTGCAGCGTTTGCCACCGGAGCACTTCTTCTCTGCGGTACGCTCCGGGATTCGCTACGTGCACGCCGCGCCGGTGCTGCGCAACGTGCTGGTGCGCACCGTGGCCTTTTTTGTTTTCGGCAGCGCGGGCTGGGCATTGCTGCCGCTGGTGGCGCGCCGCGAGCTGGGCTTAGGCCCGGCGGGCTACGGCGTGATGCTGGCGTGTATCGGCCTTGGCGCCATTGCCGGGGCGATCCTGCTGCCACGACTGCGCCAGCGGCTGAACGCCGATCGGCTGATGGTGACCGCCAGCCTGACGTTTGCGATCACCATGCTGGCGCTGGCATTTGTACGTCACTTTTGGCTGCTAAACTTGTTTGAGTTCTTTACCGGCTTCGCGTGGATTGCGGTGCTCTCCACCCTCAACCTTGGCGCACAGCGCAGCGCCGCACGCTGGGTAAAAGCCCGGGCGCTGGCGGTGTATCTGACGGTCTTTTTCGGTTCGATGACCGCAGGCAGCGCTGTCTGGGGCCAGATCGCCTCGCAGTTCGGCACTCCGGCTTCGCTGGTGGTCGCCACGCTGGGGATGGTGCTGGCGAGCATGACGGTGTTCCGCTGGAAGCTGGAGAAAGATCCGGATTTAAATCTCGACCTGAGCGGGCAGCCGCTGGACGGGGTGGAGATTGAACTCCCGAACGAGCGTGGCCCGGTGCTGGTCTCGCATGAGTACATCATCGACCCGCAGAACGCGAAAGCGTTTTTGCAGGCCGTGCACGAGCTACGCCGGGTGCGCCGCCGCGCCGGGGCGATGAGCTGGGCGGTGTACGAAGATATTGAACGTCCGGGTCTGTTTATCGAAACCTTCCTGATGGGTTCCTGGATTGAGCATCTGCGCCAGCAGGAACGCCACACCATGAATGACCTCCTGTTGCAGAGCCGCGTTCTGGCTTTTCATCAGGGCACAACATCACTGGCAATTCGTTATCTGGTCGCGCCGGTCTGAACATAACAATCACCTGTAGAGGAACACACTATGGCAACGTTTAAGGCAAAAGATGGTACGCAGATTTATTACAAAGACTGCGGCGCGGGCAAACCGGTTCTTTTCAGCCACGGCTGGCCGCTGGATGGGGATATGTGGGACAGCCAGCTGAACTTCCTGGCCGAGCGCGGCTACCGCACCATCGCCTTTGACCGTCGCGGGTTTGGGCGTTCGGATCAGCCGTGGAACGGCTATGACTACGATACCTTTGCATCCGACATTAACGACCTGATCACCACGCTGGATCTGCGCGATGTGACGCTGGTGGGCTTCTCCATGGGCGGCGGCGACGTGACGCGCTACATCAACAACTACGGCAGCGAACGCGTGGCCGGTCTTGCCCTGCTGGGCGCGGTAACGCCCATTTTCGGCAAATCCGATAGCTACCCGGAAGGGGTCGATCAGAGCGTGTTCAGCGGGATTCGCGACGGACTGCGTAAAGATCGCGCCCAGTTCATCAGCGACTTCGCCACCCCGTTCTACGGCACCAACGCCGGGCAGACCGTTTCTGCCGGTGCCCTGACGCAGACGCTGAACATCGCCCTGCTGGCGTCCCTGAAGGGCACCATCGACTGTGTAACCGCCTTCGCCGAAACCGACTTCCGCCCGGATATGGCGAAAATCGACGTGCCGACGCTGGTGATCCACGGCAGCAACGACCAGGTCGTGCCGTTTGAAACGACCGGCAAGCTGGCGGCAGAGATGATCAAAAACGCCACGCTGAAAGTGTACGACAACGCGCCGCACGGCTTCGCGCTGACCCACTAGGACCAGCTCAACGAAGATCTGCTGGCGTTTGTGAAGTCGCTGTAACATCGTCCAGGGGCATGTTGATTCGGCATGCCCTTATAGATCACTGTTTTAGGTAGTTATTCACTCAGGCTTGCAATCCCGTAAAATTCATTCGCCAGGTTACTGAAGCCTGTAATTTTACTGGAGAGCATATGGACGCAGTTGAGCAAGACGTCAGATTCGAATGGGCAGACTTTTATCAGGCTTTTGCCTCTCAGCTACTGACCTGGCGAAATCGAAGAAAGGAGTTGGTGGCGGGTATTCACCGCATTGCTGCTGAGATTGGTAGTATGTCACACCTACAGGACAAGCCCGCTAATGGCGTCCCCCATCCTTTGAAAGACATTTGTCCTTTCACCACTATGGGCTTGTTTAATCGCTCGCTTACCGTTACCAACCGAAGAAATATCGCAGCCAGCCTGGCAAAACTGATAGGCGTACGCGAAAAGGTTCCTGAATCGTTCGACGGTATTCCGCTACTGAACAATCAGAAATCTTGGTTCTTTGGCTATGAGAAATCACGTAAGCCTGAAGACATCGATACGCTGTGGGAAATGTTTTCTCAGGCAATCTCCTTCGCCGACACCCCAAACGCCGATCCCGCTGACTTCCTCTTTTCTTATGACGCCGCATCTAACGTGCGCAATGTGGGCTGGAACCTGACAATGGGATTGTACTGGCTACGCCCCTGGTTCTACCCTACGCTGGATAGCCAGTCTCAGTACTACATCCAGAAAGTCCTGAACATTAAAATCATTAAAAAAGGTGCCAAAGGGCGCTGTAGCGGACACAACTATCAGACCGTAGCCCTGGCGCTCAAAAAGGCTTTTACCCAGCCAAACTATCCGGTTCACTCCTTCCCTGAACTCTCTCTGGCGGCATGGAATATCGATTTGCAACAGTCAAATGATGAAGTCGAGCGGCTGACATGGAAAGCGTATTTGCTCAATAAGATCAAGGTGCTGTGCCTACGAAAAGACAGCCCCTTTTTCTCTTTGAGGGAGTTAAAAGAGGCCTATCTGGATGAGATTAAGGCGGATTATCCCAATAACAATACTATTGAATCATCCATTTCATATTATCTGCAAAAACTACGTGACGATGATGAACTGGAGTTTCAGACCCCCGGCAATTATGAATACCTCAACTTCGATAAAGGTGAATTGCAGAGCATCACCGAGGAAACGGTTGAAGAGAACGTGCCCGCGGAAATCCCCCACAAGCCTTACACGATAAGCAATTTGATCGATGAGGGCTGCTTTTTAGAAGAGGAAAAAATCCAATTCATCCTTCAGCGGTTACAGGCCAAAAAAAACCTGATCCTTCAGGGCCCGCCGGGAACCGGTAAAACCTGGCTTGCGCGCCGTCTGGCGTATTGTCTGATGGGCGAGGAAACCTCTAAGCGCATCAGCGCGGTGCAGTTCCACCCTACCCTCTCCTACGAAGACTTTATTCGAGGCTGGCGTCCTAACAATGAAGGACGTTTAGCACTGGTAGACGGGCCTTTTCTCCATGCAATCGACAAAGCAGTAAACGATCCGACAACTAAGTACGTGGTCATTATTGAGGAGATTAACCGGGGCAATCCTGCGCAAATTTTTGGCGAAACTCTGACGCTGATGGAGGCGGATAAACGTACGCCGAACGAGGCGCTTGAGCTCTCATATCGATCTGATATGGATGAAAAAACCTACATTCCTGAAAACCTGTATATCATCGGGACGATGAATATCGCTGACCGCTCGCTTGCCCTGCTAGACCTGGCATTACGGCGCCGCTTTGCGTTTATTGATCTAAAGCCCGAGTTTAACGACGCGTGGAAAAAATGGGTTAACCAACGGTTTAATGTGAGCCTGGAAACATTAGCCTTTATTGAATCCAAATTCACCGCGTTAAATGAAAAATTGTCCAGGGATGCGGCCCTGGGACCTCAATTTTGTATCGGGCATAGCTATGTTACCCCACCTGCGGGGTTGAAAATTGACGACGGGATGGCCTGGTACGAGCAGATTGTCGAAACCGAAATCTGCCCTTTACTTGCCGAATACTGGTTTGATGCGCCGGAGAAAGTCCAGGATTCCAGAAAGGAACTTCTCAGCGTATGACCGATCTTGCTGAACGTGACGATACGCAGGCTCGGGCAGCTGTATCGCGTATTCCTTTGCGGAATATCTGGCTATTGATGCTGTACGCCTCCAGCCTGTTTCGCCACCACGGGCGCAGCATGGTTGCCGCTGAAAACAACCCGGAGGAGATCCCGGCGCTGGTGGCCAGGATCCTGCTTCACGAAGTGGAGCAGCGGCTGTTAAGGCATTTAAGTATGGGATACCAAACTCGCCGCGCCACGCTTAACAGGGTAAGGGGACGCATTGATGTTCTGCGCACAACCAGTCGACAATTGCTTGAGCGGGCACAGGTAGCCTGCCAGTTTCAGGAAATGACGCTGGACACACCACGAAATCGCTATGTTCGCTCTGCGTTAGAGCACCTTGTTCCGCTGCTCAGCAACGGCCCGCTGGCTGCGCAATGTCGCGCAATGGCAATCAATTTGCGTCGTCGTGGTATTGAGGGGGGTATGCCCAGTAAAGGTGAACTGCCGTCAATCACACGTTTTGGCCGCCACGATGCGGCGGATAAAGCCATGGTCGATGCCGCGAAGCTGGCATTTGAATTATGGCTACCAACCCAAACTGCGGGGCAAAAACTGTTGCCAACGCCGTCTGATGACCCTTACTGGATGCGCAAGCTGTTCGAGAAAAGTATGGCGGGTTTCTATCACTTCCATCTTCCCAAAAAAGACTGGACAGTCGCTGCCGGAAAAGAGTTGAAATGGGGATTAACGTCTCAAAGTGCAGGGAGCGAAAGTATTTTCCCAACCATGAACTCGGACATTATTCTTGAGCACAAGCAACCTGCACAGCGCGTCATCATCGACACCAAATTCAATAACATTCTGACTAAAGGCTGGTATCGCGATAAGAGCTTGCGCAGCGGTTATATCTACCAGATTTATACCTATCTGCGAACGCAGGAGAACCGAACAGATCCATTATCTCTCCGTTCAGCTGGATTATTACTTCATCCAGCCGTCGATGTAATGCTCTACGAATTCGTTGAGGTACAGGGGCATAAAATCCACTTTGCCACCGTAGATTTAGCAGCAGATGCCGCCACAATGACTCAGCAATTATTGAAATTAGCGCGTGATTGCTGTGGGATAACTGACGTGAATTAAGTTCTGAAGTGGACGCCTGCATGACAGGCGCCCATTTCTCTTAGTTCGCCGGAGCCGGACGCTCCAGCCGCTCATTCTCTGCACGGCTATTTTCTACATGATGCCGACGCTCCGCCAGCAGCCGACAAATCTCCGCATGCTTCTCTTCGGTAAAGGTAAAGCGCGACATAAACCCCATTCGGATCAGCGAGCCTATCGCCGGTAACAAACAAATGCCGAAGAACAGCCCCGCCAGCACGCTATCGCTCTGGGCCTGCGCCTGCGGCACGTAGCCAATCATCGTCAGAAACACGCCGATTAACCCGCCGCCTACCGCCACCGACATCTTGCCGGTGAAGGTCTGCCCGGAGAAAGTGATCGCCGCGCAGCGCTTGTTAGTGTGGTACTCCGCGTACTCGATGGTGTCGGCAATCATCGACGAGGTGAGGATGTTGGTCATCATCACGAACAGCGTGCTCAGGCCAAGCAGAATGAACAGCATCGTCACCTGCTGATAACCGACAAACCACATCACCACGCGCACCGCCACGTCCAGCCCGCAGAGGATCATAAACAGCTTCCGCTTCTGCATCCGGCGCGTCAGCATCGGGGCGACCAGGCACAGCACCGCCGCCACAATGCCCATCACGCCAATCGCCATTTGCAGGCTGCCGTCGCCCATATTGTTGATAAAGAAGTAGATATAAAGACCGCCCGCCACGTTATGGAACACGCAGAAAAAGAACGACAGCAGGACGATAAACAGCGGCTTGTTCTGGCGCAGGTTGTGGAAGGTGTCGCGCATCGTCACCTTTTCCGGGCTCGGCGGCACGCGCTCTTTGATCTGCATAAAGCCGTTGAGCATCAGTGGCAGGCCCACCAGCATCATCACCAGCGCCGCCATAAAGTAGCCTTTATCGTTGCTGTACTGGGCAAAGAACGCCGCCAGCTTCGGGAAGAAGATGCTGGCGCAGGCAATCCCGGCGTTCACCCCGAGCATCGCCGCCGTTACCGCGCGGGTGCGCTGCCCGGAGTCGTTGGTCATCACCGACGACATCGACCAGAACGGGATATCGGAGATGGCGTACAGCGTCCCCCACAGGATATACGTCACCCCGGCGTAGAGGATTTTGGTGGTCATGTCCGCTTCGATTTTATAGAACGCCAGCAGGGTGACGCCGGTGATCAGCAGCGGCGCAATCAGTAAAAAGTGGCGAAACTTTCCGAACCGGCTGTTAATGGTGTCCATAATGCTGGCAAACAGCGGATCGTGAACCGCATCCCACGCACGGGCAATCAGGAAGATGGTGCTTGCCGCCAGCGCCGAGATCCCCAGCACGTCGGTGTAAAAATAGTTAATAAACGAACCCACTAAACCAAAGCTAAAACACTGACCTAAACCATAGCCAAAGTAAGACCACAACTCGCGAGACGGTATCTTCATTGTCATTGCCATAGTGCGTACCTGGTTGCCCGGCGACAGCGCGCCGGGTCATTATTATTAGCCCTGCGGATCCGGGGCGATTTTGCGCAGCTTCTTCATCAGCGCGATTTCAGCGCGTGAGAACGGGATACCGTTCTCCTCAAACACGTCGTGGAACCACAGGCGGCAGTAGTCCGTGGACTCCTTCATCACTACCGGCCACGGCAGCCAGGTCTGGGTTTTACCGCGCACCAGCCCCCACTGATACGGCGCGACCTTCGCCATGTACATCAGCGGGAGCTGCTCTTCGATGGTGCCGCCCACGTGACGCGCCAGCCATTCGGTGCAGAAGATTGGGCGGCCCAGCGCCTGAAGCTGCTGGATAATCGCCGTCATGCGCCCGGTATTGGTATAGGCGTGATAGCTCACCACATCTGACAGCGCCAGCGCGGTCTGGTCCAGCGGGTGCTGGTAAAACGTCTCGCCCTCTTCTTCCGCCGGCAGACGCCACGCGCAGATGGTGAGCGGCTGGGTCGGGTCTTCCTCACGCACCCAGCGGAACGCCTGCTTCATCAACTCGTGCGCGCAGGTTTCCAGCTTCTCGTCGTACAACACCTCCTCCGTGCCGGTCGCGAAAATGCCGCGGTTGCCCGGCTCGTTATACAGATCCCAGAGCAATACGCGCTTATCCTCGCGAAACTGGCGCACAACGTCGCGGATATAGCGCTCAATCTGTGGCCAGCAGTCGCGATCGCACACCTTATCGCGTCCCGGGCTCGCTGCCGCCTGGCTGTTGTGCTTGCCCGGTACGGGCGGCTTTTGCGGGCCGAGGTACGGCTCGTCGCCGGAGAACCCGCAGTCGTCCATCAGGGTCAGCATGGTGCTGAACCCATGACCGTCGGCAATCGTCAAAAAGCGGTCGATGCGCGCCATCAGCCCGTCGCGGTCGTGCTCCCAGACGATGAACGGCAGGTTGATGCGCAGGGTGTTATAGCCCGCGTCCGCCGCCCAGCCCAGCTCGCGTTCGATGGTGTCGGCATCGAACGTTTCCTCCTGCCAGATATCGGTCCAGTTCACCGCCGTCGACGGCAGATAGTTAAACCCGCACAGCCAGCCTTTTTGCTGATACCACACCTGTGCCTGCTCCCTGCTCCACTGCTCTTTCATTACGCATCCTCTTACTGATAATATTTAGCTAATAAATATTAGTTGCAGGATAAATGCGCAAATCGCGGCGCTCAAAAAAGCGACGCCTCTCACAAAGTTCACGCTTCGATGGATGAGAAACGTGATCGACGGCGCGGAAGCGCGCGGTTAGGGTATGATGCAAATTCGCGAAAGGGAGAGGACGGATGAAGCGAAAAACAAAAGTGACGATGAACGATATTGCGCGGGCGGCGGGGGTGTCGCAGGCGACGGTATCGCTGGTGCTTAACCAGTCCCGCAACATCAAGCTCAGCGACGACACCCGTCAGCGGGTGATCAACGTCGCCACCGAACTCGGCTATGACCGCCTCCCCGCCGTTCACGCTCCGCGCAACCAGGAGGAGATCGCCCTGCTGGTCAGCTCGTTGCAGAGCTTCGACCCGTTTATCGACGCCATCAGCCAGGCGCGGGAAGCGGCGTGGCGCAACGAGACCCTGCTCACCGTCTACGACTACGGCGACGACGTGGAGCTGGCCCTGAACATCATCCGCCAGCTGGACAAGCGCAACTGCATCGGGATTATCCTTGCCTCTCCGGTCACGAACGTCGTCGATATGACGGCATTCCAGGACTGCACCCGCATCCCGCTGGTGCTGCTCAACCAGCGCGACCCCGGCTCGCCGCTGCTACCGTCGTTTATTCCGGACGACTATGCCAACGCTTTCCAGGTCACTAAACACCTCATCGCCTGCGGCGCCAGCCGTATCGCCCACATCACCGGCGAGAGCTGGATGGAGGCCTCGCGCCAGCGTCTGGCGGGCTACCAGGCGGCGTTACAGCAGGCTGGACTCGCGTGCGACGACGGCCTGGTGCGCCAGACCAACTGGCAGTTCAGCGAGTCCTTTACCGCGACGGCTTCCCTGCTGGAACTGGCCGAGCGCCCGGACGCCATCTTCTGCGCCAGCGACTGGCTGGCGATTGGCTGCTATCAGGCGCTGGCGGTGAACGGCGTGCGCATTCCGCAGGACATGCTGCTGGCGGGCTACGACGACCAGAAGATTTCCGAGCAGCTCACCCCGCCGCTGACCAGCATCCAGTTGCCTTACAGCGAGCTGGGACGGCTGGCGGTGGAGTACCTGTGCAATCAGGAAGATGCCGCCACGCACGTGACGCTGGCGGGCAGGCTGAAGGTACGCGCCTCAAGCAGCGGCGCCTGAGCCGCTTTACCCCTGCGTTGTTGCATGATAGGTTAATTCGATGAACACACGCTCCGCCGCACTCACCATTAAACGCTGGTGGCTGCCTTCTTAAAGGCGGCCCGGAGTTGTTTTCCCCATTTTCAGAGAGCCGCCGAAAGGCGGCTTTCACACATCCAGGACCCCTTTCGGCAATTGCACATTAAGGAGTCTTTATGAACGCACCAACCATCCTCACCGGCGATCGTCCAACCGGCCCGCTGCACCTCGGCCACTTCGTCGGATCGCTGCGCCAGCGCGTGGCGCTTCAGCACACGCACAACCAGTTTGTGCTGATTGCTGACCTTCAGGGGCTGACCGACAACGGCAGCAACCCGCAAAAAATTCGCGACAACATCCCCGAAGTGCTGGCCGACTACCTCGCCGCGGGCATCGACCCGAACCTGACCACAATCTGCCTGCAATCCGCCCTGCCCGCCCTTGCCGAGCTGACGATGCTGTATATGAACATCGTCACCGTCGCCCGCGTGGAGCGTAACCCGACGGTGAAAAACGAGATTACGCAGAAGGGCTTCGCCCGCTCGCTGCCGGTCGGGTTTATGGCCTACCCCATCAGCCAGGCGGCGGACATCACCGCGTTTAAGGCCGAGTGCGTGCCCGTCGGCGACGACCAGCTGCCAATGATTGAGCAGACCAACGAGATTGTGCACAAGATGAACAGCCTGCTGCCTGCCCCGGTGCTGCGCCACTGCAAGGCGATGCTGAGCGACACTAGCCGCCTGCCCGGCATCGACGGCAGCGCCAAGATGTCGAAATCACTGGGCAACACGCTGCACCTTTCGGCCAGCGAAGAGACGATTCACCGTGCGGTCAGCGCGATGTACACCGACCCAAACCACCTGAAGGTGAGCGACCCGGGGCAGATTGAGGGGAATGTGGTGTTTACGTACCTCGACGCGTTTCATCCGGACAAGGAGAAAGTGGCGGCGATGAAAGCGCACTATCAGGCGGGCGGGCTGGGTGACCGGGTATGTAAGAACGAGCTGGAGGGGTGTTTGCAGGAGCTGATTGCGCCGATGCGGGAGCGGAGGGCGATGTATATGCGGGATAAGGGGGAGCTGATGGCGATGCTGAAGCGCGGGACGGAACGGGCGCAGGGGGTGACGCAGGCGACGCTGCGGGAGGTGAAGGTTGGGTTGGGGGTGCCGGTGTTTTAAAACGCAGCTTAAATAATAATCCCGGCGCAGGGCCGGGATTAATATCAGGCGTTACGCTTAATCACAGGAATATCGCCGGTGTCATTTAACGCGCCCGGAAATGTTTTTAACCATTGTGCGACTTTCTTTTTATTAATATTCACCACGCTCATACCTTCCAGGCATCCCCATAATTCTCTTGTATGCTGGGGCGTAATTACAATGCAGTCTTTCATCGCGCGGATTTTTACGGGCATGCCGTTGATAAAACCTGCGCGGGTTAACCAGTCTCCGCCCAGTAGAAGGTATCTCATGTCTATGCGTGCATACAGTTCGCAGCAGGCGGCGCTGTCCTGCTGCGTTTCCGCGCGAGGATGAATGGGTGCCGCGTTGGGCTGGTTGCCGTGCAGACGGCGGGCGCTGTTTTTGCGCACCAGCTCGCGGTTTTCAATCATGCCGGTGAAAGCGTCTGATTCTGTTTTGCAAACAGTAAACTCTGGCTTAAAATTCGTCGCAGCCATATACAACTCCTATCAAGTTGGTTGTGGTTAGCGGTATGGGGGTGTTGCAGCACCTTCATATCGCGAATTCTTCGTTAAATATTCTTTGATACTTCCTTTGCCGTTCGGCGTAATTTCTGATGCTCATTATACAGGGCTGAATATAAATACAGCGGTTTTGTGCGGGGTAAATCTGGAATTTGCGAGGGGGATTCAGGAAATAGGGTTGGGTGCGGTAAGGTCATGTTTTTGTTGATTACGGGTTGATTGGTCCGGGTTTTGCGAGCATCATCGCAATTATTTACCTTCTTCCGTAACGCGATGGCTTCCAGCAAAACTCTCGAGCAGGCAATTGCCAACATCACTATCTGGCGCAAAGGCGAACAGCGTGCGCCACATAAGCCTTTATTGCTTCTGTACGTGCTGGCGAACTATCAGCAGGGGCATGCGCGACTGTTTGATTACGGTACGGAAGTACGCGATCAGTTGCACAGCCTGTTGGAACGTTTTGGACCACAGCGTGCACAGCACCGTCCTGATATGCCGTTCTGGCGTTTACAAGGTGATGGCTTTTGGGAACTACAAAATGCGGAGCGCTGTTCCACATCAGGTTCCAGCAAACAACCTCCTGCGGGAGAGCTAGTTGAACATCATGTTGCAGGCGGTTTTGACGAGCAGCATTACTCTCGTTTGATCAACAGTAAGAACCTGATCAACTCTATAGCTCAGCAAATCCTCGAAGCACACTTTACCGAAAGCATCCAGGAAGAACTCGCCGACGAGTTGGGATTCGATCTCCTGCAAATTCGCAAACAGCGCGATCCCTTATTTCGACAGCAGGTATTGCGAGCCTATAACTATCAGTGCGCCGTTTGCGGTTTCAATATGCGACATGATAATACCTCTGTCGCACTTGAAGCCGCTCATATCAAATGGAAGCAATTTGGAGGGCCATGTGAGATCGCGAATGGCTTAGCTCTCTGCTCAATCCATCATAAAGCCTTTGATAAAGGCTCTCTTGGAGTGGATGAAAACATGCGCGTTCAAATATCTTCCGCTGTAAATGGCAACAGTGTTGTATCCAGATTCTTTTGGGACTTCGCAGGAGCTCAAATTCACCTCCCACTACATAAAGAAAATTTTCCGCAAGCTAACTATATTGAGTGGCATATACGCGAAATTTTCAGAAAGTAACTTATTCATTTTAATGGTGATAAACATGGCATTCCCGAGTTATAAAGAGATTGAAATTCCCTTACTTTTAAATATTTATAACCGAGGGGGAGAAGTTAGTTCTTCCTCATGTTATGAACCGTTGGGGAGGGAGTTCGGCCTTACCGATGAAGAAATGAGCATATTGCTTCCTGATGATAGCAACCGTCCCCAATGGAACAACATGGTCCAATGGGCGCGAAAAAAGCTTGTTGATTACAAGTATCTTCATAATGCCAAAGAATCAGGCCTTGGCATCTGGAAACTCACTCATGAGGGCATCAAAAAAGCAGAATCGCTTTCTTCCAAGTTAGATATCGATTATCCAGATGATGTCCCGGAAACCTTTTATGAAGGGGCCGTAAAACAGATCAAAGTTAACAAGTACGAACGGAGCAAAACAGCAAGAGACAAATGTATAGACCACTACGGCTGCCATTGCACCGTGTGCAATATGGACTTTGAGAAAACATATGGTGAAACCGGCAAGGACTATATCCACGTCCACCATATCACCCCTCTCTCTGAGATTGGAGAGCGCTACAAACTCGATCCTGTAAATGATCTTCGCCCTGTCTGTCCCAATTGCCATGCAATGATCCACAGGCAAAAACCCTCACTTACTATTGAGGAATTGAAGGTCTTGATGACCAAAGCACAAAAAGAAAATGAATCGGCACAGAGCAAGTTAACTCAGTAATTCATCACTTTGGTCAGCTCAACTTCACCCGTAGCGGCGTTAAAGTACAGATAGAAAATGTCCCCGTTTACCTGATCGGGTTTTGACCAGATTTCCTTTTCGCCGAGGCGACGCTTTTCCTTCGTGTATCCCACCGTTTCGAGATACGTACGCAATGGTGCAGCACCGGTATCTCCTTGCTATTTGAAGGGGCATAACCATCACCGGGATGCGCCTCGAAATAGTAATCGTCCGTTACACGCGGGGCGTTTTCAATATCCTTGCCAGTCAGCGTGTGGTAATGCAAAAAGTCATTTTCAGTGTAATTTGTCGTTTCATCCAAACCGATGCCACGAGCCAGACAAACAGCCATCCGAGGATAAAGACTGTGGCGACCGAGAGTGCACACCACTTCAGGACTTTTGAAAGTATTTTCATAGCTTAGCCCCCATGAATGAGAACGATGCTCCATCGTTTGTAATAGATAATTTTCAAGGGAAGGGCTGTTGAGTAAACTCGGAGAAAAGTGTTTAAGGAAACAAAACAAACACAGGATCCTTGTACAAGTGTTCTGCCACTCTGAAGTAATTAACTATATAATTCATTAGGAT
>NZ_JBLVXX010000051.1:0-32630 GCF_048283985.1 Enterobacter cloacae complex sp. 6730903
GAGTCAACCCTGATTTTCAGGATTTTTTCTCTTCAGCCGACCGGGTTGTCTGTGAAGTGATTCACATCCGCCGTGTCGATGGAGGCGCATTATAGGGAGTTCCCGAGCGACCGCAACAGAAAAGTTGCAAAAAAATGACTGACTGCTGTATTCCCCAGCAAAACCCCGCTTTATACCTTTTTACGCACAGACTTATCCACAATCCATTGACGATCCCGGTGTGATCCAGCGATTTGAACACTATACTAGCGGCAAATATTTCTCTCGCGGGTCAACCTCATGACGACACAACGACTTCAACGTGACTGGCGTCTCCCAACCGCCGGGCTCACCGTGCTGGCGTTACTTATGGCAGGTTTTGCACTGCATACGCACTGGAATGCTTTTATTCAGTGGTGCCTCGCCACCCAGATCACCCTGCACCGATATCTGGTGATGTATCTGCTGCAACTTAATAATCATCAGTACAGCGGTGGGCTGTGGTTGTTAACCGGTGCGTTTCTTTATGGTGTCCTCCATGCCGTTGGACCGGGACACGGCAAATTCATCGTCACCACGTATCTCACTACCAATAAAGAGAGCCAGCTCGCGGCGCGCGTCGTACCGTTTATCGGTAGCCTGATGCAGGGCGTCAGCGCGATCGTCTTTGTCTTTATCCTGGCGGTTGGATTGAACCTCGCGTCAGGAGATATCAGCACCAGCCGTTGGTACGTCGAGAAAATCAGCGCCCTACTGATTGCCGCCTTCGGTGCATTTATCATTTATCAGGCGCTCAGCAGCCTGCGTCCGCGCAAAATGGCGATTAGCGCCATCAAGCCGCTTCACCAGCATAATGAACATTGTGGCTGCGGCCATCACGGCGTAGGGGTGGATCTGGCTAAAAGCGACTGGAAAACCCGTCTGGGCGTGGTGCTGGCCATTGGCGCACGCCCGTGCAGCGGGGCAATTATGATCCTGATGTTCTCGAATGCGCTCGGCATTATTAGCTGGGGGATTGCTGCTGTGATGACAATGTCGCTGGGCACGGCGCTGTCGATTATGGGGCTGTCGCTGGCAGTACGTTACGCGCGTGAACGCACAGTCGCCTGGTTTGGTGGCGGCACGTCCCTGAACTGGGTAATGCCGATGGTCAAAATTGCCGGAGGGGTTGTTCTGATACTGTTCGCGACGGTCCTCTTCCTGACGGTGATCCCCGTCAGCGCCGGCGGCGACTACATCGCCGCAGGATGCTAATAAAAGAAAACCCGCCAGCGGCGGGTTTTTTATCACTCGTTAATTCGTGGATGCTGATCAACAAGGCGAGAACGTTTTTTCTGGAGCGCCTCAATCTCTGCGTCAATATCTTCAATCTTCTGCTCTACATTATCGTAGTGCTCACGTAGGATCTCTTTCGCTTCCTGAATATCTGACGCCGCAGGCGTTGCCCCTTTCAGCGGACGATTTGCCGTCTCCTTCATGGTAATACCGGTAATCAGGCCGATCACCGCAATGACCATCAGATAATAAGCAGGCATCATCAGGTTCTGCGTGCTCTCCACCAGTGAAGCAGCAAGCGTCGGCGTCAGGCCCGCAATCAGAACGGAGATATTAAAGGCTGCCGCCAGAGCACTGTAGCGAATATGCGTCGGGAACATTGCCGGCAGCGTAGAAGCCATCACCCCGATGAAGCAGTTGAGGATCACCGCCAGCATCAGCAGGCCGGCGAAAATCAGCCCCAGCACATTGCTGTTAATCAGAATAAAGGCCGGGATTGCCAGTGCGAACAGGGCGACGCTGCCGAGAATAATGAATGGCTTACGGCCAAAGCGGTCGCTCAGCAGACCCATAATCGGCTGCACAAACAGCATACCCACCATGATGGCGATAATAATCAGCACACCGTGGTCTTCCGAATAGTGCAGGTTATGCGACAGGTAGCTCGGCATGTAGGTCAGCAGCATGTAATAGGTGACGTTGGTGGAAATCACCAGACCAATACAGGTCAGCAGGCTGCGCCAGTGTTTAGTCGCAATCTCCTTGAACGACACTTTCGGGCCATCCTGTAACCCTTCACGGTCACCCTGCTCCAGCTTTTCAACGTGCTGCTGGAACGCAGGCGTCTCTTCCAGGGCATGACGCAGGTAAAGCCCAATGATGCCCAGCGGCAGCGCCAGGAAGAACGGAATACGCCAGCCCCAGTCAAGGAAGTTCTCTTCACCCACTACGGTTGAGATCAGAACCACAACCCCCGCGCCCATGACGAATCCGGCAATCGAACCAAAGTCCAGCCAACTGCCCATAAAGCCGCGTTTACGGTCCGGAGAATATTCGGCGACAAAAATCGATGCGCCGGTATATTCGCCGCCAACGGAGAAGCCCTGCGCCATCTTACAGATCAACAACAGAATCGGCGCCCATATACCAATAGTCGCATACGACGGAATAAGGCCGATACAGAATGTACTTATCGACATGATGACAATGGTAATCGCCAGGATCTTCTGGCGACCATATTTATCACCCAGCATGCCGAAGAAAAGACCACCGAGAGGGCGAATCAGGAAGGGAACGGAGAACGTACCCAGCGCGGCAATCATCTGCAAGCTGGGATCGGCACCGGGGAAGAACACTTTACCAAGTGCATAGGCCACAAAGCCGTAAACACCAAAATCGAACCACTCCATCGCATTACCGAGCGAGGCCGCTGTAATCGCTTTGCGCAGTTTCGCGTCATCAATAATGGTGACATCGCGCAGCGTGATGGGTTTTACCTTTTTCCTTCTAAGCATAGCTTTCCTCGTAGACTCAGCCCCGTCCGTTTCACAGCGCATTTTGCAAGCTGTGAACCAGAGATCCGCTCCATGCGAATCTCCTTATTCAAGCGTAGCAGGTTTACTTACATTGACGTTTTACCTCAATACAACCGAACCTGTGACGCCTGTCTGGGCAGTTAAAGACCTTTTTACCCTACCAGCGTTTATATATGTGATCAACTTCACATATATTTTTCCTGTTCGTAAGTTGCCTTCAGCTTTTGTCAATTCACGATAAATAAGGTCATTCTCAACCCCCTTATCAAACAGATCTTAACGCCCGTTATTATACCTGCCCAAACAAAATGTAATCACATTTCTTCACAGCGAATTTACACAAAATTTAATTATTAACCGTGGGCAAACCTGTTTCCATTCAATATGTGACGAAGATAACTAAAACAGTGTTTTATTTTCATTGAATCACAATTCCAAAGATCGCATGATAAATCCGAACACGATATCTCAGCGGCTTTCAAATGAAGGAATACTGAACGCCTGAATTTCGCTTTACAGCATAAGTAACGAATCGATTGGCCCCAGAAAAGGCAATCATTTGAATTTGTTGATCTATTTTTTGAGATTTCCGCCAGCCACGCGGGCGAGATGTGAGGGTTAATGATGAAGATTAAAGCAACTATAGAACGCATCCCGGGCGGGATGATGCTGGTCCCGCTGGTACTTGGCGCGATATTAAATACGCTGGCCCCGAATACCGGTGCTTATTTTGGCGGTTTTACAAAAGGTATGATCACCGGAACGGTACCGATTCTGGCAGTCTGGTTCTTTTGCATCGGCGCATCTATTAACTTGCGTGCAACAGGTACGGTATTACGTAAATCAGGGACGCTGGTCATTACTAAAATTGCGGTCGCCTGGGTTGTTGCGATGATCTGTGCGATGTTCATTCCGGAGAATGGAATTCAGACTGGCTTCTTCGCCGGATTATCCGTTCTGGCTATTGTCTCAGCAATGGATATGACCAACGGCGGTCTCTACGCCAGCCTGATGAATCAATATGGCACCAAAGAAGAATCGGGCGCGTTCGTGCTGATGTCCCTGGAGTCGGGCCCGCTGATGACCATGTTGATTCTGGGTTCTGCTGGCCTTGCCTCCTTTGAACTACACCATTTTGTCGGGGCGATCCTGCCGTTCCTGATTGGTTTTGCGCTGGGTAACCTCGATCACGATCTGCGCGATTTCTTCAGCAAAGCCACCCCGGTACTGATCCCATTCTTCGGCTTCGCGCTGGGCAATACCATCAATCTGAATGTGATTCTGGAAACCGGCCTGCTGGGTATTGTGCTGGGTGTTGCCGTCATCGTCATTACGGGTATTCCGCTGATTATTGCTGACCGCGTCATCGGGGGCGGCAATGGAACCGCGGGTGTGGCCGCCTCTTCGGCCGCAGGCGCTGCGGTAGCCAACCCGGTGATTATCGCCCAGATTAACCCGGCCTTTGAACCCGTGGCCGCTTCCGCCACGGCTCTGGTTGCCGCCAGCGTGATTGTGACGGCAATTCTGGTCCCTGTCATCACGGCACTGTACGCCAGACGCTTTGGGCATGTGCCTGAGTCCCGGACAGAACCTGAAGCGGTAGAAATGCATCACTAACCCTTTCGCCCCCTCCTTACAAAGAGGGGGCAATCACGTACCAAATATCTCTTCCACCATGCCATCCACCAGCCGTTTTGCCGAACAGAGTCTCGGCATCCCCAGCGCGACCGTTTGCCAGCTCTGCGTCACTGACCAGCTCACCGGATGTTTATCCGCCTGACACCAGTCCCCCAGCCAGCCCAGCATATCTTTATAATCAATCAGACCGGGAGAAGCGGGCGTCGTCAGCCACTGATGGTAAAAATGTCGGGTGGTGGGAGAAGCATTAATTCCCTGTGCCAGATAGTTTGCAGCCATGCTGCGCAGATTATCTTTCAGCATGGCCGCCACATCGCTATTCGCCAGACGACAGGCATCGCCAAACGCCCCCCAGCGCAACTCTTCCAGCACGATAAAGCAGCGGCCAGCCAGCGACCAGCCGTCATACTGCCCGGCTCGCCAGCGGGTAAAAATTTGCTCGCTGTGCTCACCCGCCTGAACCGTAAGGCCGCGCTGCGCGAGCGCTTTCTCTTTATAGGCGGCACGCTGGTTGAAATGTGCGGAGAGCTCCTCGTACTGCTGCAACAATCCGGATGGTTGAGGGAGGCGTGGATTCACCTGCTGGCGCAGGGCTACCAGCCTGTCGGACATACGGGTCAGCGCAAGGTGTCCGGGGTCGAGCATACCGGTCAGTTTCTCCGCCAGACCCAGCCGCAGCGCTGCATTTTCGTTGAGCATTCCCGCCATTGCCCACGGTCGCAGCCGGGTCTGCGTAATGATCTCCTGCGTCAAACGCTCACGAAATTGCAGTTGCTGTGGCCCCAGGAGGGAGTGACGTGCAGCATCCGCCCCCTGGACCAAATCGACCATAAATTTTGGATGAATACACTCCAGCGTCCGCCCGGGACCGTCCAGTAGCTGTGTTGTCATGGTTGCTCTGCCGCGAATAAGGTTTGAATATCATCGCGTAACAGTCGGGTATCTTCCTGAATCCACGCCGCAGTGGTCATACTTTGCTTCAACAACTGGCTAAGCGCCCGGGTTGAATGCTCATTCTGCTGCCGCACGGCAAGGCTATCACGCAAGCTTTCCTGTAACCCGGTCAGGCACAACGAAAACTCTGCAAAGAACGTTGCCATACCTGCCGTAACAGAGACATCGACCTGCGCGGCCAAAGCTTTACGAATTTGATCGCAAAACTGATCGGTATGTTGCGTAAATTTGCCATGAAGCTGAGCGATGTCGATGACATAGCGTGTGCGCGTCACGACATACTCCTCCCAGCCCCAGCCGGGATTATTGAGCCAGCGCGAGACGGTATTACGTACGCTGCCTGCCCCTGCGGGCTGACTGGCGGGAGGGGTATCCTGCACAATGGCATCATTAAATAAGCCGCGCGTATTGAAATTAAGCTGGTTTGCCTGAAACGCCGGGAAGCTGATCCGCGCCCGAAATCCGGCATGACTGAGCTGCTCCTTGATTCGCGTCTCGATAGGGCGCATCGCCTCATTCAACGATCGGGCAAGCGTAGACTCCAGCTGATCGAAGCGTAACGCCAGCTCCCGGCCAATTCTGCTCTGCGCATTCAGCATAATCTGCTCGCATGACGATCGGATCTTGCTCAGGACAATCTGCGCCTGCCCTTCATCGTCAAGCACCAGCTGCTGGATCGCATCCGCGTCGTCTGCACGCAAACTGGATGGCTCGCGCCCTGCTAAATCAAGAATAGACGGACGGCTAAAAATGTCGCCCAGCGCCTGGTGAAGTTCACCTTTCTGGCGAAGCAGGAAAGCATCCGTTGCGTTGAGCGCCTCTTCAACTTCATGCTGGACCTCATCGCTCACCACGCTCTGCCGCTGACGCAGCATCGTCATATCCTCCTCCAGGCGCGCAATATTCAGCTCCAGCTCATCAAAAGCGACCGTCAGTCCCTGATGGCGAAAATCCAGGTATTCTCTGGCATTTTGCGCATAGTTCAGCAGCTTATGCGATGCCGACCGCAAAGCGAACAGCGAGGCGTTGGCGTAAGCCGCGTAAATCAGTTTGCGGATGGGCTGTTCGAACAGCGAATCCTCCCACAGCAGATCCGCCGCATGGCGAATATGGTCAATATCGTCCAGGTCGGCCGTTCGCCAGCGGCGGCCCAGCGCGGCCTCGGCAAAATCCTGTACCCAACGCTGATCCTGATGATCGGGAAGGCGCCCATGAACGTTCATCTCATAGCGGGCGCGGTTTGCCAGATAGGCCCACATGGAAGAGACCGGATAAATTTGCCCCGGAGAAATATTCCCTTTCATCAGCGTGCCGGAAATCATCGCCCGCACCTGCTCTTCATCGTCGCTGTTACGATCTTTCTGATCGAATTTATTGACCAGGGCATAAAGCGGCACGGATTTCCCGGCGGCCGAAATTGCCTGACGAACCTCCGCATCAGAAATGGATTTAAGCTGGGTGTAGTCCATCACCGCCAGCACGGCGGAGGCGCGCGCCAGCTGCTCACTGAGCATTTTTTGCAGGTGCGGCTGACCAGCCTCGTTCGGCCCCGGCGTGTCGAGCAGCGTCAGTTGCCCCAGGTGCGCATCCAGACCGGCGAGGTGCACAAACTCCACCTCAATCACCGGAATATGTTCAATCGCGGCATATTCAGAGAACGGAAACTCCACGCCCAGCGCCTGAGACAGCCGCACCAGATCGTTCAGGCTTTTCAGACAATGAAAGATGGGCTCCGCGCCAAGGTGATGTTTTTCAAACGCCTCACCTTTTTCTATGCGCTCCAGCAGCGTATTCATGTCCTTGTCGATTTCCAGACGCCGCGCCAGCTTGCCGCGATCTTTATCGCACAGTTTTTTCTGCAACTGGGTAATCAGGGTATCGATGGGCGAAACGTGCAAAAAATGCAGCACCGGCTCCTTCTGGCCCGGCGTATGGCGGATCAGCGTGGGAAGCGCCGTCATCGGACGATTGCGGTTCGGCAGCACCTCCGTGCCCACAATCGCATTAATGGTGGTCGATTTTCCCGCTTTCATGGTACCCACAATCGCCAGTACCATTTCGAGGCGGGTTATTTTGCGTAATTCGTTATTCAGCATCGCCTGCTGAGCGTCGACACCCCGTGCGCTAAAATGTAATGGCAAAACGTTGTTATTAACGCCGCTCATGGCAGCGGTTGTGCTATCCAGCTTTGCAATCGGCATAGATTTTAATGAATCAAGATTGTTCAGCGCGAGCTGTAACAAACGTTCAGCTTCCTGGCTTAATTCAAATATGGTCTGTGTGTGCATGATAAAAGCCTTCCCTTAACGCAAATTTATTACTTTTATTAAGCCACGATGTTTTAATTATACTTTTCAGGCTTATATGATCACGTATGGAAAACATGTTCATTTAATACAACTAACTGAAGATAATGAGAATTTAAAACCCACTCTCGTAATACGTGTAAAACATCCCCTGGCCAGAAAGCCAAAAGTGAATAGACAAAACGCATTTTCAGGAAACATCAGGATATATCATCGTTATTTACCCACCAAAAAAGAGAGGTATTCCCTGACGCCAAAAGATGTATGTCGTCAGAAGAGGATAGATAAATAACGGCTTGTTCCTTCACCTTATCCGAAATGGCACAGCGTAGCAATTTGCTGTAATAAAATATTCGATACATTTAGCATGATTACGATCACTGCCGTTCAGGGCATACGCTTCCCTTAATTCACTGACAGTTCGTGTCATCGCTTGCGCATTTATGCGCTAATTTTATAAAACAATATCACCGACAAAGGTGGGGATTTGCGTTATACTCGCTGCCTTTTTCGGCACACTGCCGTCATTTAGCTGGCGTTTTCCAGCGTGTTAACACTTTTGAGGATACCCACATGCAACTTCCACACTGCCCGAAATGCAATTCTGAATACACCTATGAAGACAATGGCATGTTCGTTTGCCCGGAATGCGCCCATGAATGGAACGACGCGGAGCCTGCACAGGACAGCGATGCGCTGATCGTGAAAGACGCAAACGGCAACCTGCTGGCAGACGGCGACAGCGTTACCGTTGTGAAAGATCTGAAGGTAAAAGGCAGCTCCTCCATGCTGAAGATCGGCACTAAAGTCAAAAATATCCGTCTGGTTGAAGGCGATCATAATATCGACTGCAAAATTGACGGCTTCGGTCCGATGAAACTGAAATCTGAGTTCGTGAAAAAGAACTGATTGTCCCGCCCGGTGACGCTTCGCTTACCGGGCGTTCGGGAACTACACTTAACGGGCTTTTCTTACGTGAGGTAAAGATTATGCCGTTAAGTCCCTACATCTCTTTCGCCGGCAACTGTGCGGAGGCGACGGCCTTCTATCAGCAGGCCGTCGGCGCAGAGCTCCTCTACAAAATCACCTTCGGCGAAATGCCCAAAGACGAAAACAGTGAAGAAGGCTGTCCGTCAGGCATGAACTTCCCGGATACCGCCATCGCCCACTCTAACGTCCGCATTGCCGGTAGCGATATCATGATGAGCGATGGTCTGCCACCCGGCAGCAGCGCGCAGTACGCCGGATTTACGCTGGTGCTCGACACGCAGGACGTGGATGAAGGCAAACGCTGGTTCGACAACCTCTCTGATGGCGGCAATGTCGAAATGGCCTGGCAGGAGACTTTCTGGGCGCACGGATTCGGGAAAGTCACCGACAAATACGGCGTGCCGTGGATGATTAACGTCGTTAAGCAGCAGCACTAATTTTCGGGCGGTGGGCAGTCTGCCTCCGCCTGTCATCAAACTCCCCTCAACTCTTCAAATTCCCGCAACCGAGACTTAACCCAAATGTCATATTGATGCGCCAGCATGAGGCCACATTTATCGTGAGGCCCGGCACATGCAAACTGTCATTCGCGTCGAGAAACTGAGCAAAACCTTCCATCACAACAAGGCGCTGCATGCCGTTGATCTGACCGTCCAGCAGGGCGAAATGGTGGCGCTGTTGGGACCGTCTGGTTCAGGTAAATCCACCCTTCTTCGTCACTTGAGCGGCCTGATTACCTGTGACAAAACGCCGGAAAGCCGCGTCGAACTGCTGGGTAACACCGTGCAACATGCGGGGCGTCTGGCGAGCGATATTCGCAAAAGCCGCGCCCAGACGGGCTATATCTTTCAGCAGTTCAACCTGGTGAACCGCCTGACCGTGCTCGAGAACGTGCTGATTGGCGCGCTCAGCAGCACCCCGTTCTGGCGCACCTGCCTGCGCTGGTTCTCCCCATCCCAGAAGCAAGAAGCCCTACAGGCGCTGACCCGCGTCGGCATGGCGCATTTCGCCCACCAGTGCGTCTCCACGCTCTCCGGCGGACAGCAGCAGCGCGTCGCCATCGCCCGCGCCCTGATGCAGAAAGCCAAAATCATTCTGGCCGATGAACCTATCGCCTCGCTGGACCCGGAATCGGCCCGCATCGTGATGGAAACCCTGCGCGACATCAATCAGAACGACGGCATCACTGTGGTGGTGACGCTGCATCAGGTGGATTACGCCCTGCGCTACTGCGAACGCATCGTCGCCCTGCGTCAGGGCCATGTGTTCTTCGATGGCGCAAGCCACCAGTTTGATAACGAACGTTTCGATCATCTCTACCGCAGCGTAAACCGCGTCGAAGAGCGCGCGCAGGCTGCTTAACGTCCCCATAACGAGGAATGGACATGAACTACAAAGCCGTTGCCGCGCTGGCCTTCACCAGCATGTTCAGCATCAGCACCCTGCTAAGCCCTGCTTACGCAGAGGAACAGGAAAAAGCGCTGAACTTTGGCATCATTTCAACGGAATCACAGCAAAACCTGAAGCCGCAGTGGGAACCGTTCCTGAAAGATATGGAAACCAAACTGGGGATCAAAGTGAACGCCTTCTTCGCCCCGGACTACGCGGGCATCATTCAGGGAATGCGCTTTAACAAAGTCGACATCGCCTGGTATGGCAACCTCTCTGCTATGGAAGCGGTAGATCGCGCGAACGGCCAGGTCTTCGCCCAGACCGTTGCGGCAGACGGCTCCCCGGGCTACTGGAGCGTGCTGATCGTTAACAAAGACAGCCCGATTAACAACCTCAACGACATGCTCGCCAAACGCAAAGAGCTGACCTTTGGTAACGGCGACCCGAACTCCACTTCCGGCTTCCTCGTCCCTGGCTACTACGTCTTCGCGAAAAACAACGTCTCCGCCAGCGACTTTAAGCGCACGGTCAACGCCAGCCACGAAACCAACGCCCTGGCCGTGGCGAATAAGCAGGTTGACGTCGCCACCAACAACACTGAAAACCTCGACAAGCTGAAGACCTCCGCGCCGGACAAGCTGAAGGAAATCAAGGTTATCTGGAAATCACCGCTGATCCCGGGCGACCCGATCGTGTGGCGCAAAAACCTCTCTGAGAATACCAAGGACAAGGTCTACGACTTCTTTATGAACTACGGCAAAACGCCGGAAGAGAAAGCGGTTCTGGCGCGTCTGGGCTGGGCACCGTTCCGCGCGTCCAGCGATTTGCAGCTGGTGCCGATTCGCCAGCTGGCGCTGTTCAAGCAGATGCAGGGCGTGAAGGACAACAAAGGTCTGAAGGAAGAAGAGAAGACCAGCAAAGTGTCGGAAATTCAGGCGCAGCTGGACGATCTCGACCGCCTGACCGCCGCGCTCGGTGCCATGACCAGCGTGAATAAAGCGGTGCAGTAACGTTTTTCTCCCTCTCCCTGTGGGAGAGGGCCGGGGTGAGGGCATCAGCACGTACATTTCCCCCTCACCCTAACCCTCTCCCTCAAGGGAGAGGGGACTAAACCCAAAGGAGCCAACATGCAAACCATCACCCTCCCGCCGCCAAAGCGCAGCTGGTTCTCGCTCATAAGCTGGGCCGTTCTGCTGGCGGTGCTCGTTATCTCCTGGAAGGGCGCGGAGATGGATCCGCTGCTGCTCTTCAGGGACTCGGGCAACATGGCGACCTTCGCCGCCGACTTCTTCCCGCCGGACTTCAGCCAGTGGCAGGACTACCTCGGTGAAATGGCGATCACCCTGCAAATTGCCGTCTGGGGCACCGCCCTTGCCGTCGTTCTCTCCATTCCGTTTGGCCTGATGAGCGCCGAAAACATCGTGCCGTGGTGGGTTTACCAGCCGATGCGTCGCCTGATGGACGCCTGTCGCGCCATCAACGAAATGGTCTTTGCGATGCTGTTCGTGGTCGCCGTCGGCCTGGGTCCGTTCGCGGGCGTGATGGCGCTGTTCATCCACACCACCGGCGTGCTCTCCAAGCTGCTCTCCGAAGCGGTCGAAGCCATCGAGCCCGGCCCGGTGGAAGGCATCCGCGCAACGGGCGCCAATAAAATCGAAGAGATCCTGTACGGCGTCCTGCCGCAGGTGATGCCGCTGCTCATCTCCTACTCCCTGTACCGCTTCGAGTCCAACGTTCGCTCCGCCACCGTGGTCGGCATGGTGGGCGCAGGCGGCATTGGCGTCACCCTGTGGGAAGCGATTCGTGGTTTCCAGTTCCAGCAAACCTGCGCCCTGATGGTGCTCATCATCGTCACCGTCAGCCTGCTGGATTTCCTCTCTCAACGTTTGCGTAAGCACTTCATCTGAGAAGCGAGGCTTTGATTTGTATGCACTTATCCAGACATCCGACCAGTTACCCCACCCGCTGGCAAGAGATTGCGGCAAAGCTCGAAGTGGAGCTGCGCACGCACTACCGCTGCGGAGACTACCTGCCCGCCGAGCAGCAGCTTGCCGACCGCTACGAAGTGAATCGCCACACCCTGCGTCGCGCCATCGATCAACTGGTGGAGCGCGGCTGGGTCCAGCGCCGTCAGGGCGTCGGCGTGCTGGTGCTGATGCGTCCGTTCGACTACCCGCTCAATGCCCAGGCGCGTTTTAGCCAGAACCTGCTCGATCAGGGTAGCCACCCCACCAGCGAAAAGCTGCTGTCTGTCCTGCGCCCGGCCTCCCGCCACGTGGCGGACGCGCTGGGGATTCAGGAGGGCGACAACGTCGTTCACCTGCGCACGTTGCGCCGGGTGAATGGCGTGGCGGTCTGTCAGATCGACCACTACTTCGCGGACCTCACCCTCTGGCCCGTGCTGCAACATTTCGCCAGCGGTTCCCTGCATGATTTTCTTCAGGAGGCGACGGGTATCGCGCTCAAACGCACCCAGACGCGCATCAGCGCTCGCCGCGCGCAGGCGAAAGAGAGCAAGGTGCTGGAGATCCCCAACATGGCCCCGCTGCTCTGCGTGCGCACCCTCAACCACCGTGACGGCGACGTCAACGCAACGGAATACTCCGTCAGCCTGACCCGCGCCGACATGATTGAATTTACCATGGAGCACTGAATGCACTTCGACACCTCCACTCGTCAGCGCTGGATGCGCGTGCTGGCCCACAGCCAGCCTGATGCGCTGGCTGCCCGCATGAGCGCGCTCGGCCTGACGCCGGACTACGACACGATCCGCGCGCCGGAGATAGGCCTGGTGCAGATCCAGGCACGCATGGGCGGCACCGGCGAGCGCTTCTTCGCCGGCGATGCCACCCTCACCCGCGCGGTGATCCGCCTGAAAAGCGGCACGCTGGGCTACGGCTACGTACTTGGGCGCGACAAAACGCACGCCGAGCACTGCGCAGCAATCGACGCGCTTTTACAGGAACAGCCGCATTTTCAGACGTTAATGGAAACCCTGATTGCCCCGCTGGAAGCTGACCGCGCCGCACGCCTTGCCGCGCGTCAGGCCGAAGTAAATACCAGCCGGGTCGACTTCTTTACGCTCGTTCGCGGAGACAACGCATGACGCTTCAACCTGCTTTTACCCTCGCCGTCCAGGATGCCCAACAGAGTTTCCGTCGCCTGCTGAAAGCCATGAGCGAACCGGGCGTCATTGTCTCGCTGCACCAGCTCTCCCAGGGCTGGCTGCCGCTGAACCTCGCCTCGACCAGCGTGCTGCTGACCCTGGCGGACAACGACACCCCGGTATGGCTGTCAGGCGCATTGCTGAACGATATCGCCAGCCAGAACCTGCGCTTTCACACCAATGCGCCGCTGGTCGAGCAGCCCCAGCAGGCGGTCTTCGCCGTGGCCGACGAGCAAATCAGCCACGAACAACTTAACGCCCTGAGCGAAGGCAGCGCCGTCGCACCGGAAACCAGCGCTACGCTGATTTTGCAGGTCTCCAGCCTGAGCGGTGGCCGCATGCTGCGCCTGACGGGTGCAGGGATCGCCGACGAGCGGATGGTCGCCCCCCAGTTGCCGGAGTGCATCATTCATGAGCTGACCGAGCGCCCGCATCCGTTCCCGCTCGGTATCGACCTGATCCTGACCTGCGGCGAGCGCCTGCTGGCGATCCCGCGAACCACTCACGTGGAGGTGTGCTGATGTACGTTGCCGTCAAAGGGGGCGAGAAGGCGATCGCTGCCGCCCATGCCTTGCAGGCGCACAGACGCCGGGGAGATGACGCCCTTCCCGAGCTGAGCGTCGCCCAGATTGAACAGCAGCTAAACCTGGCCGTCGACCGCGTGATGACCGAAGGCGGCATCGCGGACCGCGAACTGGCGGCGCTGGCGCTGAAACAGGCCAGCGGCGATAACGTGGAAGCCATCTTCCTGCTGCGCGCTTACCGCACTACGCTTGCGAAGCTGGCGGTTAGCGAGCCGGTGAATACGGCGGAAATGCGATTAGAGCGCCGTATTTCTGCGGTGTACAAAGATATTCCTGGCGGCCAGCTGCTTGGTCCGACCTACGACTACACCCATCGCCTGCTGGACTTCACTCTGCTGGCGAACGGTGAAACACCGCAGCTCAGCGTCTCTGACGCTGAACAAGACGCCTCCCCGCACGTCTTTAGCCTGCTGGCAAACCAGGGGCTGGCGAAGGCGGAAGAGGACACCGGCAGCACACCGGATGACATCACCCGCACGCCGCCGGTCTATCCCTGTTCACGCTCGTCCCGCCTGCAACAGCTGATGCGCGGCGATGAAGGGTATCTGCTGGCGCTGGCCTACTCCACGCAGCGCGGCTATGGGCGCAACCACCCCTTCGCGGCAGAGATCCGCAGCGGCTATATCGACATTGAAATCGTGCCGGAAGAGCTGGGTTTTGCGGTGAACATCGGCGAACTGCTGATGACCGAGTGCGAAATGGTCAACGGTTTTGTCGCGCCAGAGAATGAAGATCCGCACTTTACCCGCGGCTACGGGCTGGTGTATGGCCTGAGCGAGCGCAAGGCGATGGCGATGGCGCTGGTTGACCGTGCGCTCCAGGCCCCGGACTACGGCGAGCATATTGCAGGCCCGGCACAGGACGAAGAGTTCGTGCTGGCCCACGCGGATAACGTTGAGGCCGCCGGCTTTGTCTCGCACCTCAAGCTGCCGCACTACGTCGATTTCCAGGCCGAACTGGAACTGCTGAAACGCCTGCAACGGGAGCGCGCCAATGGCTAACTTAAGCGGCTACAACTTTGCCTATCTGGACGAACAAACTAAACGCATGATCCGCCGCGCCATCCTTAAGGCAGTGGCGATCCCCGGCTACCAGGTGCCATTCGGCGGCCGCGAAATGCCAATGCCCTACGGCTGGGGCACCGGCGGTATTCAGATCACCGCCAGCGTGATTGGCGAAGCGGACGTGCTGAAGGTCATCGACCAGGGGGCAGACGACACCACCAACGCCGTGTCGATCCGCAACTTCTTTAAGCGCGTAACGGGCGTCAACACCACCGAAAAAACCGAAGACGCGACGCTGATCCAGACCCGTCACCGCATTCCGGAGACCCCGCTGACTGAAGATCAGATTTTGATTTTCCAGGTGCCGATCCCGGAGCCGCTGCGTTTTATCGAGCCGCGGGAAACCGAAACCCGCACCATGCACGCCCTGGAAGAGTACGGGATCATGCAGGTCAAACTGTATGAGGACATCGCCCGCTTCGGCCATATCGCCACCACCTACGCCTACCCGGTGAAGGTGAACGGGCGCTACGTGATGGACCCGTCGCCGATCCCGAAATTTGATAATCCGAAGATGGACATGATGCCCGCCCTGCAACTTTTTGGCGCCGGACGGGAAAAACGCATCTACGCCGTGCCGCCGTACACCCGTGTGGAGAGCCTGGATTTTGACGATCACCCGTTTACGGTGCAGGAGTGGGACGAGCCGTGCGCCATCTGCGGTTCGAAGCATAGCTATCTGGATGAAGTGGTGCTGGACGACACGGGCAAACGGATGTTTGTCTGCTCCGACACCGATTACTGCCGCCAACAGAGCGAGGCGAACAGCCAATGAAACCGCTGCTTTCGGTTAATAACCTGACTCACCTTTATGCGCCGGGCAAAGGCTTTAGCGACGTGTCGTTTGAGCTGTGGCCGGGCGAAGTGCTGGGCATTGTCGGCGAGTCCGGCTCCGGTAAAACCACCCTGCTGAAGTCCATCTCCGCGCGCCTGACGCCGCAGAACGGCGACATTTTGTATGAGGGCGTGTCGCTGTATGGCATGAGCGAAGCCGAGCGCCGCCGCCTGCTGCGCACCGAGTGGGGCGTGGTGCATCAACACCCGATGGATGGCCTGCGCCGCCAGGTGTCGGCGGGGGGCAACATCGGCGAACGGCTGATGGCCACCGGCGCGCGCCACTACGGCAATATCCGCGCCACGGCGCAGCACTGGCTGGAAGAAGTTGAAATCCCCGCCTCGCGCATCGACGACCTGCCGACCACCTTCTCCGGCGGCATGCAGCAGCGTTTACAGATTGCCCGCAATCTCGTCACCCATCCGAAGCTGGTGTTTATGGATGAACCGACCGGCGGGCTGGACGTCTCCGTGCAGGCGCGCCTGCTGGACCTGCTGCGCGGCCTGGTGGTGGAGCTGAACCTGGCGGTGGTGATTGTCACCCATGATTTAGGCGTTGCGCGCCTGCTGGCGGACCGTCTGCTGGTGATGAAGCAGGGTCAGGTGGTGGAAAGTGGGCTGACCGACCGGGTGCTCGACGATCCGCATCATCCGTACACCCAGCTGCTGGTGTCGTCCGTATTGCAGAACTGAGGGCGCGGTTGCCGGGTAAGGCGAAGCCACCACCCGGCAAAACGAACACCGCACCCGTAGGCCGGGTAAGGCGAAGCCGCCACCCGGCAAAACGAATCGCGAGGCCAACATGATCCACGTACAAAACGTAAGTAAAACCTTTGTGCTCCACCAGCAAAACGGCGTCCGCCTGCCGGTACTGCAAAATGCCTCGTTAGAGGTCAGCAATGGCGAATGCGTGGTGCTGCATGGCCATTCCGGCAGCGGAAAATCCACCCTGCTGCGCTCCCTGTATGCCAACTACCTGCCGGACGAAGGCCATATCCATATTCGCCATAACAATGAATGGGTCGATCTGGTCCAGGCCCCGGCGCGCAAGGTGCTGGAAGTACGCCGCTCGACGATCGGCTGGGTCAGCCAGTTCCTGCGTGTGATCCCGCGGATCTCCGCCCTGGACGTGGTCATGCAACCCCTGCTGGATCTCGGCGTACCGCGCGAAACCTGCGCCGCTAAAGCCGCCAGCCTGCTGACGCGCCTCAACGTACCGGAGCGTCTGTGGCACCTCGCCCCGTCGACCTTTTCCGGCGGCGAGCAGCAGCGCGTCAACATCGCCCGCGGCTTTATCGTCGATTACCCGATTTTACTCCTGGATGAACCCACCGCCTCGCTCGACAGTAAGAACAGCGCAGCGGTGATGGAACTGATCGAACAGGCCAAAGCGCACGGCGCGGCGATCGTCGGGATCTTCCACGACGACGCCGTACGCCATCGCGTGGCGGACAGACTGCACCCGATGGGGACAAACGTATGATTATCAATAACGTCAGGCTGGTGCTGGAAAATGAGGTCGTGAACGGCTCGGTTGAGGTGCGGGACGGTGTCATCCGCGCGTTTGCCGAAACCCGGAGCCGCTCACCGGACGCGATGGACGGCGAAGGCGGCTGGCTGCTGCCGGGGCTGATTGAGCTGCATACCGATAATCTCGATAAATTCTTCACCCCGCGCCCGAAGGTGGACTGGCCTGCCCATTCAGCGATGAGCAGCCACGACGCGCTGATGGTCGCCAGCGGCATCACCACCGTGCTGGACGCGGTGGCGATCGGCGACGTACGCGACGGCGGCGATCGGCTGGAGAACCTGGAGAAGATGATCAACGCTGTGGAGGAGACGCAAAAGCGCGGCCTCAACCGCGCCGAGCACCGCCTGCACCTGCGCTGCGAGCTGCCGCACCACACCACCCTGCCGCTGTTTGAGAAGCTGGTGGGCCGCGAGCCGGTCTCGCTGGTTTCCCTGATGGATCACTCGCCGGGGCAGCGCCAGTTCGCCAACATTGAAAAGTATCGCGAATATTATCAGGGCAAATACGCGCTCAACGATGCCGAGATGGCGCGCTACGAAGAAGAGCAGCTCCAGCTTGCGGCCCAGTGGTCGCAGCCGAATCGCCTCTCCATTGCCGCCATGTGCCGGGATCGTAATATTGCCCTGGCCAGCCATGACGACGCCACGCACGATCACGTGCGCGAATCCCACCAGCTTGGCAGCGTGATAGCTGAATTTCCCACCACGTTTGAAGCGGCAGAGGCGTCGCGCCAGCACGGCATGAACGTCCTGATGGGCGCGCCGAACATCGTGCGCGGCGGGTCGCATTCCGGCAACGTGGCGGCAAGTAAGCTCGCCTTTCTCGGCCTTCTGGATATCCTCTCCTCTGACTATTACCCCGCCAGCCTGCTGGACGCGGCCTTCCGCGTCGCGGACGACGAGAGCAACAGCTTCACGCTGCCGCAGGCGATTCGCCTGGTGACGAAAAACCCGGCCAGCGCGCTTAATCTTCACGATCGCGGTGAAATTGCCGAAGGGAAACGGGCCGATCTGGTGCTCGCCCACCGTAAGGGCGAGCACGTGCATATCGACCACGTCTGGCGTCAGGGAAAGAGGGTGTTCTGATGGGAAGACTCATCTGGTTAATGGGCCCGTCCGGCTCCGGGAAGGACAGCCTGCTGTCGGCGTTACGGCAGCGGGAACATTCACAGCTGCTGGTGGCGCACCGCTATATCACGCGCGATGCCAACGCCGGAAGCGAGAACCATATCGCCCTGAGCGAACAGGAGTTTTTTACCCGCGCCGGACAAAACCTGCTGGCGCTGAGCTGGCATGCCAACGGTTACTACTATGGCGTCGGCATTGAGATTGACCTCTGGCTGCATGCGGGGTTCGACGTGCTGGTTAACGGCTCGCGGGCGCATCTCCCGCAGGCTCGCGCCCGGTACGAAGCGGCGCTGCTCCCGGTCTGTTTGCAGGTTTCCCCGGACGTTCTGCGTAGCCGGCTGCAAAAGCGGGGGCGCGAAAACGCGCGCGAGATCGACCAGCGGCTGGAACGGGCGGCGCGCTACACCCCGTCGGGTTGCCATCTCCTCAATAACGACGGAAGTTTGCTACAGTCAGTCGAGACCTTTCTATCGCTTATTCGCCAGAAGGAGAAACAGCATGCCTGACTGCCAGCTTCGCCCCGCCACCGCCGACGATGCGCCGATCGTTTACGCGCTGATCTGCGAACTTAAGCAGGCCGAGTTCGATCATCAGGCGTTTCACGCCGGGTATCTGGCCAACTTGCAGGATCACAATATGCGCTACCAGCTGGCCGAGCTGGACGGGCAGATCATCGGTATGATCGGCCTGCATATGCAGTTTCACCTGCATCACGCCCGCTGGATCGGCGAGATCCAGGAGCTGGTGGTGATGCCGCAGGCGCGCGGATTAAAAGTGGGCAGCCAGCTGCTGGCCTGGGCAGAGGACGTCGCGCGACAGGCAGGCGCCGAGCTGACCGAGCTTTCCACCAGCGTGAAGCGCGTGGACGCGCACCGTTTTTATGTACGTGAAGGGTATACGCAAAGCCATTTCCGCTTCACCAAACCGCTGTAGAGGTGCGTTATGAGTATGACGATCACGCTGACAGGAACCGGAGGGGCGCAGCTGGTGCCGGTGTTTGGCTGCGACTGCGCGGCGTGCCGACGGGCGCGTTTACAGGAACATTATCGCCGTCGCCCCTGTAGCGCGGCGGTGAAATTCAACGATGCGGTCACCTTGCTGGACGCGGGTATTCCACACCTGATGGACGACTGGCCCGCGGGGAGTTTCAGGCAGTTTTTGCTTACCCATTATCATATGGATCACGTTCAGGGGCTGTTTCCTCTGCGCTGGGGCGTGGGGGCGACCATTCCGGTTTACGGTCCGCCGGACGACGCAGGCTGTGACGACCTGTTCAAACATCCGGGCCTTCTGGATTTCAGCCACACGGTGGAGCCGTTTGTGATGTTTGAACTTCAGGGCTTACGGGTCACGCCGTTGCCGCTCAACCATTCAAAACTCACGTTTGGCTATCTGCTGGAGTCCGCCCACAGCCGCGTGGCGTGGCTTTCTGATACCGCCGGGCTACCGGATAAAACGGTGACGTTTCTGCTAAACAATCAGCCGCAGGCGATGATTATCGACTGTAGCCATGAACCGCGCCCGGAAACGCCACGCAACCATTGTGATTTGAACACGGTGATTGCGCTGAACGAGGTGATTGGCTGTCCGCAGGTGATCCTGACGCATATCAGCCATCAGTTTGACGTGTGGATGATGGATAACCCGCTGCCGTCCGGCATTGAAGCGGGGTATGACGGGATGGTGCTGGTACTGGATTAGGTTTTGCCGGGTGGCGGCTGCGCCTTACCCGGCCTACGCGTTGCAATACTGGGGGTTACCACCGATCGTAATCATCCTCTAACCGGCGCTCATCCTCTTCTAACCGACGCCGGTCGTCATCCAGCTGCCGCTGACGCTCGTCTAAACGCTGGCGTCGCTCTTCTAACTGCCGACGACGATCGTCGTACTGGCGGCTGTCGGTTTGACGGCTGCGATCGTAACGATCGTCGTCGTCATCATTACGGCTGCTGCCGGGGTTATAGGCGTCGTTGATCGCCTGCTGAATATTGCCAATGGCATCATCAATCACATCGGCATGCGCCATTTGGCTGGTTAAAGTCAGCAGACCCAATAACAGAGCGGTAGAGTAACGTTTCATAAGGCCAGACTCGCAGGTGAACTGGCCTTAAAGTAATGACTGGCTGTTAGCGGGAGTAGCGGAGGAATCTCAAATTACCATCACCTTGCGCAACGCCTGCGCCAGCTGTGCGCGGGTGAACGGTTTTCGCAGTAACTGAACGTCCGGCAGCTGCGGGTTATGCGCCGGGCGCAAATCCTGCCCGCTGATCAGCAGCACCGGCAACTGCGGATAGTGGCTGCGTACATGGCCGATCACCTCCGCGCCGCTCAGGCCGCCCGGCAACATCAGGTCGCTGATAAACATGCCGATATCCGGCGACGCATCCAGCATGTTCAGCGCCTGCTCGCCGTTTTCGGCTTCAAGCGTCAGGTAGCCAAGCTGGTGCAGTTGCTCGCACAGGGTCTGCCGCACGCCCGCCTCATCTTCCAGGACCAGCACAAGCAGCTCACTTTCTGCCGGGGCCGTGGTCGCCAGCGCGGCATCATCGGAGAACGCGGGCAGCGTCGAACGCGGCAGCTGGAGCCGCACGCTGGTTCCCTGCCCCGGCGCGCTTTCGATCTCAACGCGCCCCCCGGACTGACGCACAAAGCCGTACACCATCGACAGCCCTAACCCGCTGCCGCTGCCGGTCTGTTTGGTGGTAAAGAACGGTTCAAAGACCTGCGATTTCACCTCCTGCGACATCCCGCAGCCGTGGTCAATCACCTCCAGCGCGACCATATCCTGCCTGCGCCCGTCGCTGCGGGTCACACGCTGGTTCCAGGTGCGGATTTTAATCACACCGTTTTGCCCCTCCATTGCATCACGGGCGTTCATCACCAGGTTGATAATGGCGTTTTCCAGCTGGCTGACGTCAATCCATGCGGGCCAGGCCGGGGTTTGCGCTTCAATATCCAGCGTCAGCGTGGCGGGAAGCGAGTGCCGCATCAGCTCGCTCAGGTTCTCCAGCAGCGGCTTCATCTCTACCGCATGGGGTTGCAGGGATTGCTTGCGCGAGAAGGCCAGCAGACGCTGGGTGAGCATGGCCCCGCGTTCCGCGGCTTTGAGCGCACGAGTGATGCGCGGCGCGTCCGGTGACGCTGAATCGGTCAGCTCCAGACTGCCGATTATCACCGCCAGCAGGTTATTAAAATCATGCGCCAGCCCGCCCGTCAGTTGCCCGACCGCCTTCATTTTCTGACTGTGCAGCAGCGCCTCCTCCAGCCCCTGACGTTCAATGCGGTCGACCTCCATCTGCGAGGTCTTCTCCTTCAGCAGCCGCGTGGTGTGCTCCAGCGAAGCGGTATTGCGGGCAAAAACGTTAAACGCGCGCGCCAGTTCCCCCAGCTCATCACGCCGCTGTAGCGCGGGCACCGACACATCCTGTTCGCCGTGAGCGAGGCGCGACATTGCCCTTGAGATAGCCGTCAGGTTGGAGCCCAGATTGCGGTAAATATACCAGCAGGCGCAGCCGGTGATGATCAGCGCCAGCACCGCGAAGACGCTGATAAACACGCTGATGGAGCGCAGCTCCTGGTGGCTTTGGGCGGTACGCAGCCGGGAGGCCTGCGCCACCTGTTCAACGTACTGATTGATGTCGCGGTTTAATATCGCCACCAGCGCCTTGATGTGGAACATATACCAGCTGATGGACAGATCGCTCTCCTCCAGCTGCTTCGACAGTGGCGCGAGCTTGCGCAGCTCATCATTAAAATCCGGGAGCACCAGGTTGACCACCGGTTGCAGGGCGCTCGCGGGTAACATCGCGGTTACTGCATCCAGCTGCTGCACCGTGGCGCGCGGTGAAGGGGTATCAATGGCGGCAACGATCAGCCTGTCCATCTCTGCAAGCTGCCGGGCGTCTGGCACATTGCTCGCGTAACGGCGGTTGATATCCTGCAAATGACGCAGGTAGCTTTGGCTTTGATACAGCGCGCTGAGCAGCGCGTTACGCTCCAGATGCCGTTTTTGCCCGCGCTCCAGCATTCCCGTCACGCTCTGCTGTAACTCATTGCTCCTGCGGATAATACGCGCCACCAGCGCCGGCTCCTGCTGCGCCAGCGGCGCATCGGCAAGCTGCTCCAGCGAGTGGCGCAGCGCCATCTGCGTCTGTTTCAGCCGTTCAGCTTCGCCTTTGTACTCCAGCGCACCGACCACCTGCGACAGCCGCACCGCCGCCGTCGCCACATTCGCGGTATCACGCGCGAGGTTCATGCTGCCGGTCATGTCATCCAGCGTTTGCTGCTGCACCTGCTCCTGGATCTGGCTGGCATGACGAAAGCCGAGCACCGCCACGCCACTGACCATCAGCGTTACCGCCACCACCAGCAGGTTAAATATCAGCAGGCGACCGCGGGCGCTGGTGAAGAACGGGGGGCGTGAAGACATGGGTTTGGGCTCCTCTGCGGTTTGGTGCCCTCACCCTGGCCCTCTCCCACAGGGAGAGGGAAAAGGAAAATGTGATGGCGATTAGCTATTCATAACTATGACAAATATGAACAGCTTCTGACATTTTGCATTTACGCGCCTGTGATGAAGTGCAGATATCGACATTCACAGGAGATCCGCCATGAGCAGAACCCCGGTTTTAGAGATGCGCCACATTGCCAAGACGTTTGGCAATTTCCACGCGCTCAAGGGCGTGGATTTGACGGTTTTCTCCGGTGAGATCCACGCGCTGATGGGGGAAAACGGCGCCGGAAAAAGCACGCTGATGAAGATCCTCGCAGGCGCCTATACCGCCAGCAGCGGCGACATCCTCATCGACGGTAAGCCGTTTCACATCAAAGGGCCGAAGGATGCGCTGGCCGCAGGCATTACCCTGATTTATCAGGAGATGCAGCTTGCTCCTAACCTGACCGTGGCGGAAAACATTTTTCTCGGCAGCGAGCTGTCGCGCGGCGGGCTGGTCCAGCGCAAAGAGATGGCTGCCCAGGCGCAGGCGGTCATTGACCGTCTGGGCGCGCAGTTCAGCGCCACCGACCTGGTCATGAAGCTGACCATCGCCGAGCAACAGCAGGTGGAGATCGCCCGCGCCCTGCACCGCAACAGCCGCATACTGGTGATGGACGAACCTACCGCCGCCCTCTCCTCGCGCGAAACCCACCGTCTGTTCGAACTGATTTTGCGCCTGCGCGATGAAGGGATGGCGATTATCTACATCAGCCATCGCATGGCGGAAGTGTATGAGCTTTCCGATCGCGTCAGCGTCCTGCGCGACGGGCAGTACGTCGGCAGCCTGACGCGCGACAAGCTGAATGCCTCTGAATTGGTGCGCATGATGGTGGGCCGCCCGCTCAGCGATCTGTTTAACAAAGAGCGCGATATTCCGCTCGGCAGCCCGCGTCTGAACGTGCACCACCTGACAGATGGCAAAAAAGTGCAGCCGTGCAGTTTGCAGGTGCGCTCCGGTGAAATCGTCGGGCTGGCAGGGCTGGTCGGGGCCGGTCGCTCCGAGCTGGCGCAGCTGATCTTCGGCGTGCGCAAAGCCACTGGCGGCATGATCGAGGTCGACGGCGAACCGGTGGTGATCCACTCCCCGCGCGCGGCCATTGAGAACGGCATCGGTTTTCTTACCGAGAACCGCAAGGAGCAGGGGCTGTTTCTGGAGCTGGCGGCGCAGGAGAACATCACCATGGCGACGCTGGAGCGCGACGCCACCTTCGGCTGGCTGAACCGCAAAAAAGCGCAGTCTATTTCCGATGACGCCATCGCCCTGCTCAATATCCGCGTGCCCCATTCTCAGGTGCGCGCGGGCGGGCTCTCCGGCGGCAACCAGCAAAAGCTGCTGATCTCCCGCTGGGTGGCGATAGGCCCGCGCATTCTGATTCTGGACGAGCCCACGCGCGGGGTGGACGTCGGCGCAAAAAGCGAGATCTACCGCATCATGAACCAGATGGCGCGCAAAGGGGTGGCGATTCTGATGATCTCCAGCGAGCTACCGGAAGTGGTGGGCATGAGCGACCGGGTGTACGTGATGCGGGAAGGCAGCATCGCGGGTGAACTCCACGGACGCGACATCTCTCAGGAAAACATTATGACGCTGGCAACCGGCGTGAACGACACACATCATCAGGCGGTGTAATTATGACAACTCCAACCCATCCGCAGCAGGTGGCGAAATCCGCCTCCGCCAAAAAAATGCTGATGAGCGATCTGATGCAAACGATCGGCATTTTGCCAATTTTAATCCTGATTGTGGCGGTATTTGGCTTTATCGCCCCAAACTTCTTCACCGAAAGTAACCTGCTCAATATTACCCGGCAGGCGTCGATCAACATCGTGCTGGCGGCGGGGATGACCTTCATCATCCTGACCGGCGGGATTGACCTCTCCGTGGGCTCGATTCTGGGTACTACGGCGGTAGCGGCGATGGTGGTCTCGCTTATCCCGGAATTTGCGATGCTCTCCATTCCGGCGGCGCTGATGCTCGGTATGGTGCTGGGGCTGTTCAACGGCGCGCTGGTGGCCTTCGCCGGGCTGCCGCCGTTTATCGTCACCCTCGGCACCTATACGGCACTGCGCGGCGCGGCCTACCTGCTGGCGGACGGCACGACGGTCATTAACTCCAACATTAACTTCGAGTGGATCGGTAATAACTATCTTGGTCCCGTACCGTGGCTGGTGGTGATCGCCCTGGCGGTGATTGTGGTGTGCTGGTTTATTCTGCGTCGCACAACCCTCGGCGTTCACATCTATGCGGTCGGCGGCAATATGCAGGCGGCACGCTTAACCGGCATCAAGGTCTGGCTGGTACTGCTGTTTGTCTACGGCATGAGCGGCCTGCTCTCGGGATTAGGCGGCGTGATGAGCGCCTCGCGCCTCTACAGCGCCAACGGCAACCTCGGCACGGGGTACGAGCTGGATGCGATTGCGGCGGTGATCCTCGGCGGCACCAGCTTCGTCGGCGGGATCGGCACGATCACGGGCACGCTGGTCGGCGCGTTGATCATCGCCACCCTCAACAACGGCATGACGCTGATGGGCGTCTCCTACTTCTGGCAGCTGGTGATCAAAGGGGCGGTGATCATCATAGCGGTGCTGATCGACAAATACCGTACCCGACACCATCAAAGTGCATAACAACAATACCCTACGTGAGGAATACAGCATGAGATTGAAGCCCTTAGTGACCGCGCTCTGTGCTGGCGCGCTGCTGGCCGCAACCCCGTTTGCGCAGGCAAAAGATCTGAAGTCCATCGGCGTGACGGTGGGCGACCTGGCTAACCCGTTCTTCGTACAGATCACCAAAGGCGCCGAGCTGGAAGCGCGCAAGCTGGCGGGGGATAACGTCAAGGTGACGCTGGTCTCCAGCGGGTACGATCTGGGCCAACAGGTGTCGCAGATCGACAACTTCATTGCCGCGAAAGTGGACATGATCATCCTCAACGCTGCGGATTCTAAAGGGATCGGCCCGGCGGTAAAACGCGCCAAAGAGGCGGGGATCGTGGTCGTGGCGGTTGACGTGGCGGCGGAAGGGGCCGATGCCACCATCACCTCTGATAACACCCAGGCGGGGGAGATGGCCTGTAAGTACATAACCGACCGCCTGAAAGGTAAAGGCAACGTGGTGATCATCAACGGGCCGCCGGTTTCTGCGGTACAAAACCGCGTGGAGGGCTGCCAGACCGAGTTCAGGCGCCACCCGGATATCAAAGTGCTTTCGGATAATCAGAACGCCAAAGGCAGCCGCGAAGGCGGACTGGAGGTCATGACCTCCCTGCTGGCGGCCAATCCGAAGATCGACGGCGTATTCGCAATTAACGATCCGACGGCGATCGGCGCCGATCTGGCGGCGAAACAGGCGCAACGCAATGAATTCTTTATCGTTGGCGTGGATGGCAGCCCGGACGGTGAAGAAGCCCTGAAGCGCGAAAACTCCCTGTTTGTGGCGACGCCGGCGCAGGATCCGCAGGTGATGGCGGCGAAGGCGGTGGAGATCGGCTATGACATTCTTCAGGGCAAACCTGCGCCGAAAGAGCCTGTGCTGATCCCGGTGACGATGATCGATAAAAAGAACGTCGGCACGTATAAGGGGTGGACGGTTAAGTAAACCCGGTGCGGCCTGATGCCCTCACCCTAACCCTCTCCCACGGGGAGAGGGAACTTACTCCCCCTCTCCCTTGAGGGAGAGGGCCGGGGTGAGGGGGTGGCATAAAACTCAAGGAGTCCCCATGAAACGCTCCGACATCAATGAAATCCTCGGCCACACGCGGCAGTTCTTCTCCATGCACGACGTGCATCTCCCGCCGTTTGCCAGCTTTCCGCCGACAAAATGGCAGCAGCTTGACCAGGCCGCCTGGCAGGAGGTGTTCGACCTCAGGCTTGGCTGGGACGTGACGGCGTTTGGCGGTAACAATTTTGCCGCACAGGGGCTAACGCTGTTCACCCTGCGCAACGGCTCCCCCAACGGCGTGCCTTATGAAAAGTGCTATGCCGAAAAAATCATGCACGTCCGCGACGGCCAGGTGACGCCGATGCATTTCCACTGGCGCAAGCGGGAGGACATCATCAACCGCGGCGGCGGGAATCTGATTATTGAGTTATGGAATGCAGGCGCGCATGAAGAGACCGAAAACACCGACGTGATCGTCACGATAGACGGCTGTCGGCAGACGCACGCGCCCGGTAGCCATCTGCGCCTCACGCCAGGGGAAAGCATCTGCCTGACGCCCGGCCTGTACCACAGTTTCTGGGGCGAACGCGGCTTTGGCGACGTGCTGGTGGGCGAAGTGTCGTCGGTCAATGACGATGAACACGACAACCACTTTTTACAGCCCATTGACCGCTACAACACCATCGAAGAAGACGAACCGGCGGTGCTGGTGCTGTGCAATGAGTACACCCTGTTTCGGATATAAGGAGTGAATGATGCCATTGATTTCTCTTGCCGACGGTCTGGCACACGCCAGAGAACACCGCTACGCCCTGGGCGCGTTCAACGTTCTCGACTCCCATTTTCTGCGCGCGCTGTTTGCCGCCGCGAAGCAGGAACGTTCGCCGTTTATCATCAACATCGCGGAAGTGCATTTTAAGTACGTGTCTCTGGAGTCACTGGTGGAAGCGGTGAAGTTCGAAGCCGCCCGTCACGATATTCCCGTGGTGCTTAACCTCGACCACGGGCTGCATTTTGAGGCGGTGGTGCGCGCCCTGCGCTTAGGGTTCAGCTCGGTGATGTTCGACGGCTCGACGCTGAGCTATGAGGAAAATATCCGCCAGACCCGGGAAGTGGTGAAGATGTGCCACGCGGTGGGCGTCTCGGTGGAGGCGGAGCTGGGCGCAGTCGGCGGAGATGAAGGCGGCGCGCTGTACGGGCATGCGGACGAAGCGTTCTTTACCGACCCACAGCTGGCGCGCGAGTTTGTTGATTCAACCGGCATCGATGCGCTGGCGGTCGCCATTGGCAACGCGCACGGCAAATACAAGGGCGAGCCGAAGCTTGATTTCCCGCGTCTGGACGCCATTCGCCAGCAGACGGGCCTGCCGCTGGTGTTACACGGCGGCTCTGGCATCAGCGATGCTGATTTCCGCCGCGCCATCGAGCTGGGCATTCATAAAATCAACTTCTATACCGGCATGTCGCAGGCCGCGCTCGCCGCCGTTGAGCAGCGCATGGCGAACCGCCAGCCGCTGTACGATGAGTTTGCCGAACTGCTGCTGGGCATTGAAGAGGCCATTACCGATACGGTTGCGGAGCAGATGCGCATCTTCGGCAGCGCGGGGCAGGCATAATGGAACGCAAAGGGATTATCGCCGCAGGCAATATGCTGGTGGATCACGTCCACCAGATCGTGCAGTGGCCGGAGCGCGGCTGGCTGGCGGAAATCACCCACAGTGAACGCTCAACCGGCGGTGCGCCGCTCAACGTTCTGCTGACGCTGGCGAAAATGCACGTCGGCCTGCCGTTACAGGCGGTGGGGCTGATTGGAGAAGACAGCGACGGAGACTATATTCTGGCGATGCTCGACCAGTATCACGTCAATCGCCAGCGCGTGCAGCGTACAACGTTCGCCCCAACGTCGATGTCGCAGGTGATGACCGACCCCAGCGGACAGCGCACCTTTTTTCACTCGCCGGGCGCCAACCGCCTGCTGGATCTTCCCGCCTTCGATCGCTTCGACGGATCGCTGAAGATCTTCCATCTCGGCTATCTGCTGCTGCTCGACAGCCTGGACATGCCGGACGAGGAGTTTGGCACCCGCAGCGCGCGGTTACTGGCACAGATGCGCGATCAGGGGTATGAAACCTCGCTCGATCTGGTCTCCCGCAAGGGCGATCCGCGCTATCAGCCGCTGGTGCTCCCTGCCCTGCGTCATCTTGATTATCTGGTGATTAACGAACTGGAAGCCGGTGAGTTTAGCGGGCTTGAGATCCGCGACGGCCATGATGCGCTGAACATGGCCCATATCGCCGACGCTGCCGCACAGCTGCTGGCGGCAGGCGTGCGGCAGCGGGTAGTGATCCACTGTCCGGAAGGGGCATGGGGTGAAGCGCCGGGTGAAAAAGGGCAATGGGTTCCGTCGTGGAAGCTGGCGCAGGACGACATTATCGGCAGCGTCGGCGCGGGCGACGCGTTTTGCGCGGGCTTTTTATACGGTTGCCATGAATCGCTGTCGCTTACCGAGAGTATTTATCTGGCGCACGCCTGCGCGCGGGCCAGCCTGCTGGCGGCCAATGCGATTGACGGCGCGAAAACGCTGGCCGAGCTTCAGGCGTTTATTCAGGAGAACGGTCAGGCGGCTTTTTCATGATGGGAAACGTCCGTGGCAAAAACATAGCCCAGACCGCGAATGGTTTTGATCAGCAAAGGCTGGTGCGGATTGACCTCAATTTTTCGCCGTAGCCGCATGATCAACACGTCGATAGTGCGGTCAAAGACCTCGGCGCTTTCGCTGTGGGTCAGCTCCAGCAGCTGTTCACGGCTCAGTACCCGGCGGGCGTTTTGCGTTAATGCCAGCAGCAGGCCGTATTCGCCCTGGGTTAACGGCACGGTATTACGCTGCGGATCGCTCAGCTCGCAGCGGGTGGTGTCCAGCGTCCAGCCGTTAAAGGCAATACCTTCAACGCGCGGCGCGGCAGGCTCCGCGTCCAGCGCGCCGGTACGACGCAGCACCGCCTTAACGCGGGCGACCACCACGCGCGGATTGAACGGTTTTCCGATGTAATCATCAGCGCCCATTTCCAGCCCGACGACCACATCTGATTCACTTCCCAGCCCCGTCAGCATCACCACCGGTAGCGACGGTCGCTGCTTTTGCAGTTGCAGCAAAACCTGTAATCCGTTGATATCCGGCAGCATCATGTCCAGCAGAACCAGCGCAATGCCGGGGTCCTGCTGGACACGGTTCACCGCGTCCTGACCGGTGTGACACGTCAGCACGGTAAAGACGTGCTCGCTGAGCACATCCTGTAGCAGTTCGCAGACTGCGACATCATCATCAACCACCAGAATCGCCGGTTTCATCGCATGCTTCCGTCAGGGAATTATGTTAAGTCTGAACCATTCTGCCGCTGGCTCCAGCCGAATTGTTTTTTACGTGACGGAAATTCAATCCATGTCACATCCCCTGCCCTTTCGACACGTCAATTTTGACGATTGGCTGTTTTTCGTCAGGGTTTTGCCCCGCAAAGGGTCGTAAAGTCAGGAAATACCCATAGTAAAAACATGGCATAGAAGCTGCATATTGGGCAGGTAAGAACTGTTTAACTGGAGCAAAGTGATGAAAAAAGTCGTCACGGTTTGCCCTTATTGTGCCTCAGGTTGCAAGATCCACCTGGTGGTCGATAACGGCAAAATCGTCCGGGCGGAAGCGGCGCAGGGGAAAACCAATCAGGGCACGCTGTGCCTGAAAGGGTACTACGGCTGGGATTTTATTAACGATACCCAAATCCTCACCCCGCGCCTGAAAACCCCTATGATCCGTCGCGAGCGCGGCGGCAAGCTGGAAGCCGTCTCCTGGAATGAAGCGCTGGATTACGTCGCCACGCGCCTCAGCGCCATCAAGGCCAAGTATGGCCCGGATGCGATTCAGACTACCGGCTCCTCACGCGGAACCGGGAATGAAACCAACTATGTGATGCAAAAATTCGCGCGCGCCGTTATTGGTACCAATAACGTCGACTGCTGCGCTCGCGTCTGACACGGCCCATCGGTTGCAGGTCTGCACCAGTCGGTCGGTAACGGCGCAATGAGTAATGCCATCAATGAGATAGATAACACCGATCTGGTGTTCATCTTCGGCTATAACCCGGCGGATTCTCACCCTATCGTCGCGAATCACGTCATTCGCGCCAAACAGAACGGGGCGAAAATCATCGTCTGCGATCCGCGCAAAATTGAAACCGCGCGCATTGCGGATATGCACATCGCACTGAAGAACGGCTCGAACATCGCGCTGTTGAATGCGATGGGGCACGTCATTATTGAGGAGAACCTCTACGACCAGGCGTTTGTCGCGAGCCGTACGGAAGGGTTTGAAGAGTATCGCAAGATTGTCGAAGGCTATACGCCGGAGTCAGTAGAGGCGATAACCGGCGTCAGCGCACAGGAGATCCGCCAGGCGGCGCGGATGTACGCCGGAGCGAAAACCGCCGCCATTCTATGGGGCATGGGCGTGACCCAGTTCTACCAGGGCGTGGAAACCGTGCGCTCGCTCACCAGCCTCGCCATGCTGACCGGCAATCTGGGTAAAGCGCATGTGGGCGTGAACCCGGTGCGTGGTCAGAATAACGTGCAGGGTGCGTGTGATATGGGCGCGCTGCCGGACACCTATCCGGGCTACCAGTACGTCAAATTCCCGGAAAACCGCGAGAAGTTTGCGAAGGCCTGGGGCGTGGAGAGTCTGCCGGCACACACCGGATACCGCATCAGCGAGCTGCCGCACCGCGCGGCGCACGGTGAAGTACGTGCGGCCTACATCATGGGTGAAGATCCGCTCCAGACCGACGCCGAACTGTCTGCGGTGCGCAAAGGCTTTGAGGATCTGGAGCTGGTGATTGTCCAGGATATCTTTATGACCAAAACCGCGGCGGCGGCGGATGTGATTCTGCCGTCGACCTCCTGGGGCGAGCATGAAGGTGTCTATACGGCGGCAGACCGCGGCTTCCAGCGCTTCTTCAAGGCCGTCGAGCCGAAGTGGGATCTGAAAACGGACTGGCAGATCATCAGCGAAATCGCCACCCGCATGGGCTACCCGATGCACTACAACAACACCCAGGAGATCTGGGACGAGTTGCGGCATCTGTGCCCGGACTTTTATGGGGCAACCTATGAAAAAATGGGTGAGCTGGGCTACATCCAGTGGCCGTGCCGGGATGAGTCAGAATCCGATCAGGGGACGTCATACCTCTTTAAAGAGAAGTTCGACACCCCGAACGGGCTGGCGCAGTTCTTCACCTGCGACTGGGTCGCGCCGATTGATAAGCTCACCGACGAGTATCCGATGGTGCTCTCCACCGTGCGTGAAGTGGGCCACTACTCCTGCCGTTCCATGACCGGCAACTGCGCCGCGCTGGCGGCGCTGGCGGATGAACCGGGCTACGCGCAGATCAACACCGCCGATGCCGAACGGCTCGGTATTGAAGATGAAGCGCTGGTGTGGGTGAACTCGCGTAAAGGCCGCATCATTACCCGCGCGCAGGTCAGCGACCGTCCGAACAAAGGGGCAGTCTATATGACCTACCAGTGGTGGATTGGCGCCTGTAACGAGCTGGTGACGGAGAACTTAAGCCCGATAACCAAAACGCCGGAGTATAAATACTGCGCCGTAAACGTGGAGCCAATAGCGGATCAACACGCTGCGGAACAGTATGTGATCGATGAATATAACAAGCTGAAAGCCCGCCTGCGCGAAAGCGCAATGGGATGAAGCCGTTAATTAATCGCTGACTAATATGGGGTGAGATATTCACCCCATTATTATTTCTGGCATCGCTATTAATTACATCTATATATATTTCTGAAGATGCCTCGCAGAAAAAATGTAATTTGCGCGAAAATTAATTACATCTTTTCATTTTAATTCAGAGGGATAAGATATGCGGCGGGTGCTTAAGACTTTCTGTCTTGAGCATTGTTGAGGGACAGAAAGTGGAAAGCCCCGGGAAATTTGCATTTACCTGTACTGCACCCATTTTGTTGGACGATGAAATGGAATAGTCCCTGATATGTCAAAGCCAAAATACCCCTTCGAAAAGCGCCTTGAAGTCGTGAATC
>NZ_JBLVXX010000052.1:0-31507 GCF_048283985.1 Enterobacter cloacae complex sp. 6730903
AATTAATTCACTGAAGTTTTGACTGCTAAAATTACTTCAGTGAATTAATTATGAATGGAAATTTGCTTTGTAGTTAGTTTTGTTTTTGATAGTCTCTTTGATGTTGAAGAATCAATTCAAATTCTCTAACTTCTGCAACTATATGAGTTACATGATGTGTCGTGTCTATTGATACCCAATTCGTAGTATTACCAACAAATTCTTCATTGGCACATTCATAAATCTTTTTATCACCCCAGCTAAATTTCTCACCTTTATAATGGGGGGATGAAACCAGTATCTTACACAAATCTTGCATTTGTGCTCCCTTTTTACCGGTAGCACGAGAATACCCTCTTACAACGAAAAGGCTATCGTCTATAGTATATCTAATCTTACCGTTAGCATCGGGTGCAATGATGTCATCTCCGATAGAGGGATTAACGATACCATAATCTCCAAATACTAAATTTAAATCAGGTTGGAATTTTTTGAATGCTTTCCATACCTTAGCTTCTTTACGGATAACTATACCTTCTGAATTGTGGGTAGGAACCATTCCATTAATATCACTTGTTATTGAACTTCCTGCAATTGAAATAAATTTAAAATCATACTTGTATAATGAATCCAGTGCTCTCTGCACTGTTTCATTTAGGTCAACTATGGATGTTTTAGTTATATCTTCTAAATCTATCATTACCGAGCAATTTTCTGGCATTGCACCCAAGGAAGTTAAAATGCCTTCTATTGTTTCAATAAACGGTTCCTCTTCGATCATATCTTCAAAAGCAAAGGAGTTTAACCGAATTACAAAGTCAGTATAGCTTGTACCTAATTGTTGCAAAGTAGTTGCATACTCATCATCTTCCCATCGATCATAACCGACGACAGGAATGATATTGCACCCAGCATTTCTTAAGGCACTGGTGAGATGACTCAAAATATGCTCTCCTGTTTCAAGAGAAGAGTTTGGAGGCCATCTGCTTATATCAATCCCCATGGGGAGATTTTGCATCCTTTCGGACAATGTTTTAATTGTATTGTTTAGAAAAAACTCAACTGGATTACCTATGTTAGAGTATTTTTTATTTGTTCTCTGCTTTTTCGACAGATATGGGATTTCAAAAATCGGAAGCATGTCCCTCATAACGTGGGGATAAGGAAGCATAGACTTAATGGCATCTAACTCACCTTTCTTAGCTTTTAAAATCGGCATATATTTAGGGTACATATAGACACCTCGTCTACCAAATATGATTAGGGAAATGCTTTCTTACTTCACCTTGACCAACTAAATCAGAAAATTGATTGTATTTTCCAGTTTCTCTTCTAATTCTTCCTGCGATTATTGCAGGATGAATTCTTAATTCTCTTGAAAGCTCATCTATCGTGAATGTGCTGGGATTTAAGTAAGCTGAACTCCGTTTCCAAATGACGCGAGGAATGAGAGTATCTCTGGCTATTCGATTAGCCTCTGCTTCCATTTTGTCTGTACTATTCTTGAGTGTTTCAATGTCATCGATAAATGTGTTAGTAGAATCTGCATGTTTCCAGATATGGACTAACTCATGTAAAAGTGTAAACCAGAAATTATCCAAACGATCTTGTCTTAAAGTGAGTGCAATAATTGGTCTACCGTCAATATCCCTCAGAGCAGCCCCATCAACAGCAGTACCAGTCAGACAAGGTTCAATGATCACACAAATCCCATTTTTTTCTAAGAACTCCACCGCTAATAGAGGTCCATATTCGGACCAACTTAAATGTGCGATCTCTTTTAAAAAATCTTTAGTTATGCAATCTTGCTTAAATTTAGTTGCGAGTTTTTTTTCCCTGGCTTTCTGGACTACTCTTGCAATCCATGCATGTAATTTATAAACAGTTGTAGGTGAGTAAGACTCTCCGTTAAGTGTTCGCTTGAAGGCTGCTGTAGAAAAATTCGCACCCAAACCCTCAATGAAATTTTTGACTTTTTCTTCTGTAGTCGTTTTTGTTTGCGAGACAATGTTTTCTATCCAACCTTTGGAAAGCATTTCTTTTATAGGAAATTTTGACCAATTAACCTCCTCAACTGGAGAACGATTTGCATATCCAGTTTCTGTTTCTAAGCCCAATAATGTTTGAGGAGACATACCTAAACCTATTGATAAGGCTTTGATCATAGCGACGGTTAAAGGACGTTTTCCCGATAACACCTCTGATACACGACTTTTTGTTCCAAAATATGGGGTGAGATCCGCTTGGCGTAAGCCCTGTTCGTCCATTCGGAATTTGATTGCCTCGATTGGATCTACCGGTGTTACTGGATAGTTAGCATTTTCATAATTTTCAATAACAACTGTAAGTAAATCAAGACGTTCTGATTCTTCAGATCCTGCAGGAAGATCCAATCTGAGTAATCTCTCAACTTCTGAAAGGGCCGCATGATATTGTTCTTCAGTTCGAATAACCCGAACTTCAGTAAGTTTACTCATTTAGATACCACCTGGTTAATCACCGCAATGCTCCTTTCAAACTGAAATGTTACTTTTATGCCCTGCGATTTAATGCCTCGAACAAAGAACACATAGCACAAATTATCAATCTGCTGTGCTCTGGGGAAAGCATCTAAAACTCCCTTAGCATCTTTCCAGTAAGCGTTAGTGAGCTCTGCAACCCAAGCGGAAAGCCAAACATCCGTTTCAGGGTTAGTACCACTTAGCACTTGAAGCCTTTGCTTGCCGATTAGTCGCATTGATGTTCTCCATTTGGGAACCAGAATAAGTGTGGTGATTCTGAATGTCAATACAATGTTCCCATAAGTGGAACTTGTCGCCTCCAGTTCTCATCTCTTTATGGCTACATAACTCTAAGAATCAATGGAAAGCTCTTTAATAAGAATAAAAATATGATTTAGATCAAATGTATATCGGCGTGCCGGGATGCTTATAGTGGGGCGATTTAGGCCGCAATCGCTTTTAGCTTTTGAGCCTGAACATAGTCACTCCACCACTGCATGAGAACCACTCGTTCTGCAAGATAATCTGCGCGATTATATGCGGCAATTATTTCATCTTTCTTCGAGTGAGCAAGGGCCGCTTCTAAGACATCTGTCCTGAACTTACCCGACTCCTCTGAGGCCGTTCGTGCAATAGATCTCATTCCATGGGCTACAAGCTCTCCACCAAAGCCCATACGGATTATGGCCGCATTCGCTGTTTGTTCATGCATATGATTGAGTGGAGCTTTGATACTGGGGAAAACCCACTCTCTGTGCCCACTGATGGCTTTCATTGAATCCAAGACTCGCAAAGCTTCTTTGCTTAGTGGAACTTTGTGAGGCTTCTTCATTTTCATAAACTCAGCCGGGATGTTCCACATCGAGTTGTCAGTATCTATATCGGCCCATCTCGCACGAACGGCTTCCCCTGGACGAACCCAGGTCAGCAATTGCCATTCAATCAGCAATCTTGTCTCCATACGAACTGAGGCATTGTTTAACACCATTAGGAAGCGGGGTAACTCGGAAGGGGGTAATGCTGGCATATTCTGTTTTTTAGGCTTACTGAACCGTTGCCCAAGGTTGTCAGCCGGATTGAACTCGATAAGTTCTTCAGTCGCGGCCCAGCGAAAAATTTCATTTAATCGGGAAATGATTCGCCGTAAGGTTTCGAGGACTCCTCGTTGTTCAATAGGGTCGAGATGTTGCTTTAAGAGTTTGGGTCGGATCTCATTGATAGGAACCTTACCCAAGCCGGGAAATATATTTCTCTCCAAGCTTCGCCAGATGTCTTCTGCATGGTCTTGTGAGATACCAGAGGTCTTTACCTTCTCATCCAACCATTTCCTTGCCACGGCTTGGAGAGTGTGTTCAGTAGCATTCTTTAAGGCATTAGCTTTATCGTTGTTATGAACTTGGGGATCAATGCCATTAGCAAGCAAGGAAAGGTATTCATCTCGTAAGGCTCTGGCTCTTGCCAGTGTAAGGTGAGGATAGGTCCCAAGGCTCATTTTGGTTCTTTTTTTACTCACTGGCACTGCATACCTGAAATACCAATTCTTCTTTCCTCCTTTCGAGAGGGGAGCGATTCGTAGTATCAAACCATCTCCGTCAAACAAGTTGATTTCTTTGTCGGCTGGCTTGGTGCTTTTGATTTCAGTGTCAGTGAGCTTCTTAGCGATTTTTGCCATTTTGGGACCCTCGTTTTTTGGACCCTTCTTAGTGGGTCCCATTCAGGGTGCCATATGTGATAGTTCTCAGCAATTCTCACTGGACGACAATAGACGTAAAAAAGCCCGCAGAGCTTATGCTATGCGGGCTTAGTAGACTTCATTGTACTTCAAACAACTAAAAAGTGGTGGAGCTGGCGGGAGTTGAACCCGCGTCCGAAATTTCTACATCCTCGGTACTACATGCTTAGTTTGTCTTTACATTCGCACGCCAGCTGCGGACAAACACGCCACTAACGAACTAGCCTGATTAGTTTTAACGCTTCAACCCCAGGCAGGGTTTCCACGCGATCTCTTTTGGGTTTGACCTCTCTTTGATCCCCGTCTTAAGAGCGGAAGCTAGGGAGAGAGGGCTCTTAGCAGGTTATTAAGCTGCTAAAGCGTAGTTTTCGTCGTTTGCGACTATTTTTTTGCGGCTTTTAACGAGGCAAACCGCCCCTCGGCATGCACCTTGGGTTTCGCAAATCCCGTCGAATCCAGAATCAGCCCCAATAGTGTTGAACTCAGTATACCAGATTTTACTTCCTCGACACCAGCCTGAAACGCTAACTTATTGAATAGTACAATAAGTGCGCAGAATCAACGTCCTGCGTTTTTCATGATACGTGCTTTGTCGAGCTGCCACTCGCGTGCTTTCAGGTCAGTACGCTTGTCGTGCTGTTTCTTACCTTTCGCCACGCCGATTTTCACTTTGCACCAGGCGTTTTTCCAGTACAAAGAGAGCGCCACCACGGTGAAGCCTTCGCGGTTGATGCGTCCGTAGAGGGATTCCAGTTCGCGCTTGTTCAGCAGCAGCTTCCGGGTGCGGGTAGGATCGCAGACGTAATGTGAAGAGGCGACGGTCAGCGGCGTAAAGTTCGCGCCGAACAGGAAGGCCTCACCGTCTTTCAGGATCACGTAGCTGTCGCCGATGTTGGCTTTCCCGGCACGCAGCGATTTTACTTCCCAGCCCTGCAACGCAAGGCCGGCCTCGAATTCTTCTTCGATGAAATACTCGTGGCGAGCACGCTTGTTAAGCGCAATGGTCGCCGAACCAGGTTTATGTGCTTTTTTCTTCGTCATAAGTGTCGTAAAGCCGTCGGTAATCTGATTTTAAAAAGTCACCTCATTGCGTCCTGTGAGGTCTAACGCGCTATCTTAGCACGAGATAAGGCTTAGCGTTTTTTTAACAGGTGATAAATGTTATTATTTGTCTGTTGTGTGACCATGGAAAATGCTATGCCTCAGATTAGCCGTACCGCGCTTGTTCCCTACAGCGCGGAACAAATGTATCAGTTAGTGAACGACGTTCAGTCCTATCCGGAATTTATTCCGGGATGCACCGGTAGCCGGGTGCTGGAATCCGGCCCGACGCAGATGACTGCGGCCGTGGATGTCTCCAAAGCGGGGATCAGCAAAACGTTCACCACGCGCAATACCCTGACGAGCAATCAGAGTATTTTGATGCATCTGGTGGATGGTCCGTTTAAAAAACTGATGGGAGGGTGGAAGTTTACGCCACTGAGCGCTGACGCCTGCCGCATTGAGTTTCATCTGGATTTTGAATTTACCAATAAGCTGATCGAACTGGCGTTTGGCCGTATTTTTAAAGAGCTGGCCTCGAATATGGTTCAGGCGTTCACCACGCGCGCCAAAGAGGTTTACAGTGTCGCATAAGATTGCTGTTGAGGTGGTGTATGCGCTGCCGGAGAAGCAGTATTTGCAGCGCGTGACGCTTGAAGAGGGCGCCACCGTTGAGGCGGCTATCCGGGCCTCAGGCATCCTTGAACTTCGCCGTGATATTGACCTGGCGAAGAATAAAGTCGGCATTTATAGCCGTCCGGTTAAGCTCGGTGATGTGCTGAAAGAGGGCGACAGGGTTGAAATCTATCGTCCGCTGATTGCCGACCCGAAAGAGCTGCGCCGTCAGAGAGCAGAGAAATCCGGTAAGTAGCCAAATAAACGTACACAAAAAAGGTGCTCATTGAGCACCTTTTTGCGTTGCTGACGCCTGATTATTTGGTCAGGGCAGGCTTGTTGTCGATGTTGGTCAGCACGCCGGCACTGCTGAAGGTCAGCGTCAGGGTTTGCTGGGTCACATCTTCATGACCAGGCTGCTGGCGGAATACATAGAACCAGGTGTTTGTGCCGAACGGATCGGACATCATCGGAGTTCCCAGGGCATAAGCGACCTGCTGTTGTGTCATACCCACGCGGATTTTGGACACATCGTTAGGGGTAAGGTAGTTCCCCTGGTTGATGTCAGGACGGTAAACCACTTTCTCCAGAGTGGAACAGCCTGCGGTCAACATCAGAAGAACCGCTGCGGCAGCGGTCAGCGTTTTACAGCGCATAGTGATTTGATTCCTTTTCGGGCCCGAGCAGTACGCGGCTCATATGTAATATGCCGATGATAATAGACCTTGCCCCACTTTGAAACCGGTCTGGCGGCGTTTTTGTTGTTCTGTATGACCCTGAGATCCCGAAAAAGTTTATGCCGCCAGCAGTTCTTTCGCATTCGCAAGCGTATTGCGGGTGACTTCACTGCCGCCGAGCAGGCGTGCCAGCTCCTGCAAGCGTGAGCGTTTATCCAGCGGCTTCATGTGCGTTTCCGTCATTTCGCCATCGGTTTCCTTGCTGACGATAAAGTGGTGATGACCACATCCGGCGACCTGCGGCAGGTGAGTCACACACATGACCTGCGTCGATTCACCTAACTGACGCAGCAGTTTGCCGACAACGGCCGCGGTCGGGCCGCTGATACCCACATCCACTTCATCGAAAATCAACGCCGGGGTTTCCATTTTACGGGCGGTAATCACCTGAATGGCCAGGGCGATACGCGACAGTTCACCGCCGGAAGCCACTTTCGAAATCGCCTGCAAAGGCTGGCCCGGGTTGGTGGTGACGCGGAATTCTACGCGATCTGCGCCTTCCGCCGTCAGGTGATTCTCTTCAAAGCGAACATCTATGGTGAACACCCCATGCGGCATCGCCAGCGTATGCATGCTGTCGGTAATGTGCTGGCTAAGCTCCAGCGCATAGTGTTGCCGCACGTCATGCAGCCGTTTCGCCGTTTCCAGCGCCTGCTGATGATGCAGATTAACCGCCAGAGACAAGGTTTCAAGGGAATCGGCCTGATCGTCCAGCTGCTGCTGTTCCTCCAGCAGAGACTGATAGTAATTCGGCAGCTCTTCCGGGGTTACGTGATGCTTACGCGCCAGTGAAATCTGACGGGAGATGCGTTGCTCAAGTTCGAACAGACGGTTCGGGTCGAGATCCAGACGTTCACAGTAGTGGCGCAGTTCATCCCCGGCTTCTGAAATCTGAATCGCGGCCTCTTCCAGCATTTCCAGTACGCCAGAAAGCTTATTGTCCATGCCGGTCAGTTCGGTCACAAGCTGACGCACGTTATACAGCTGGCTCTGCAAATTCACGTCTTCGCCATCCGCCAGCATATTAAGGGCAGTCTGGCTGGTGGAAAGCAGCTGACCGCTGTTGGCCAGACGCTTGTACTCTTCGTCGATTTGCTCAAATTCACCCGCCTGCGGGTTAAATTCGTTCAGCTCTTTCAGCTGATATTCCAGCAGCTCGGCGCGCGCGGTACGCTCCTGGCTTTGCTGCTGATGCTGCGCAAGTTCGCGGCAGCTTTGATGCCACTGACGATAGTGCTCCGCCATGAGTTGAGTAAGCGCGTACTCACCTGCGTAGCCATCAAGCAGGGCTTTCTGTTGTTCGGGTTTGATTAACTGCTGGTGCGCATGCTGACCATGGATCTGGATGAGCAGCTGGCCCAGCTCGCGAAGCTGGGAAAGGGGAACCGCTGTACCATTGATAAAACCGCGGGAGCGGCCATCGCTGCTGATGACGCGGCGAAGTAAACACTCACGTCCGTCTTCGAGCTGGTTCGCTTCCAGCCAGCGCAGGGCGGCAGGTGTGTCTTTCAACGAGAAGCGGGCGCAGAGATCGGCACGGGCGGCGCCTGTGCGCACCATATCCCCCTCAGCACGACCGCCGAGGCACAAGCCGAGGGCATCAATGGCAATGGATTTACCTGCACCGGTTTCTCCGGTAATCGCCGTCATTCCGCTATGGAAGTCGATCTCAAGCTCACGAACAATGGCAAAGTTGCTGATGGTCAGTTGTGCCAGCATAATTGTTTTCCTGTATGAAAAACCATAACTGTGTTTGTATACAGTATAAACTGGTTTTATATACAGTAAAGTGCTGGATGCAAAATCAGAACAATTTTTTTGACCAGCCGAGCTTGGAGCTTAATGTTTTGAAATAGCTGTAATCTTTCGGGTGAATCAGGTTCAGATGGTAATCGCAGCGGCGAATGAGGACATCTTCACCTTCCTGAATGGGGAGCGCAATCTGACTGTCGCAGCTGATCTCCAGGTCGTTACGGCGATGGGAAAAACGCAGGCGGATGGTGCTGTCGCCGTTGATCACCAGCGGACGCGCCGAGAGCGTATGCGGGAACATCGGCACCAGGGTAATGGCATCCAGCGATGGCGTCAGGATTGGGCCTCCGGCTGAAAGCGAGTAGGCAGTTGACCCCGTCGGGGTTGAAATAATCAGCCCGTCAGAACGCTGCGAGAAAGCGAAGATTTCGTCGATATAGACTTCGAACTCGATCATGTGCGCCACTTTACCGGGATGGAGAACCACCTCGTTAATGGCGGTGCTGATGCGCTTCTGGCAGTCCTGCTGACACACCTGGGCTTCCAGTAAAAACCGTTTTTCACTGATATAGTGGCCTTCCAGCACGTCCGCCAGCTGCTGCTGCGCATTGTCCGGGTCGAGGTCGGTCAGGAAACCGAGATTGCCACGGTTAATACCAATAACCTTAATATCATAGCGAGCCAGCGTTCGCGCCGCGCCCAGCATATTGCCGTCGCCACCGACCACCACGGCGAGATCCGCCTGCTGGCCAATTTCCGCCAGCGTGCCGGTTCTGACGCTTTTAAGCTGCAACTCCTGGGCGATCTGCTGCTCGACCATCACTTCATAGCCTTTACCACACAGCCAGCGATACAACATTTCATGTGTCGTCAATGCGGTAGGGTGACGCGGATGGCCGACGATCCCAATACACCTGAAATGATTATTCATTTTCTGGAGGTCCTTGTGCCTGATGAATGATGACAATCTGCCTTGTTCCCTTGAATCCAGGAAACTGATCCCCATAATAAGCGAAGTTAGCGAGATGAATGCACAAAAACGCGGAGAAATTCATGAGTAGTAAAGAACAGAAAACGCCTGAGGGGCAAGCCCCTGAAGAAATTATCACGGAACAGCACGATGAAGTTGAGGCAGTAGAGCCAGACACGTCTGCTGAGCAGGTGGACCCGCGCGATGAAAAAATTGCCAACCTGGAAGCTCAGTTGGTAGAAGCGCAGAATCGCGAACGCGATGGCGTACTGCGTATCAAAGCGGAAATGGAAAACCTGCGCCGTCGTACCGAGCTGGACGTTGAAAAGGCGCACAAATTTGCGCTGGAGAAATTCGTCAACGAACTGCTTCCGGTGATCGACAGCCTGGATCGCGCGCTGGAAGTGGCGGATAAAGCTAACCCGGATAACGCGGCGATGATTGAAGGCATTGAGCTGACGCTGAAATCCATGCTGGATGTGGTGCGTAAGTTCGGTGTTGAAGTGATTGCCGATACGGATGTACCGCTGGATCCAAACGTTCACCAGGCCATTGCGATGGTGGAATCCGAAGACGTTGCCGCGGGTAACGTGCTGGGCGTGATGCAGAAAGGGTATACCCTGAACGGTCGTACTATTCGCGCTGCGATGGTGACCGTGGCGAAAGCGAAAGCGTAATTTGCCGACCCGTAGTGCCGGGTGGCGGCTTCGCCTCACCCGGCCTACAACATTACTCGGCGATACTTTCGCGTAAAGGTTTAACGGGCAGGACCTTCACCTGCTTAATCATGTTGTCCTGAACGTCCAGAATATCAATATCATACTGTTCAATGCGCACGCGCGTGCCTGCCGCCGGGATCTCTTCCAGCGCTTCCAGGATCATTCCGTTCATCGTCCGCGCTTCGTCTTCCGGCAAATGCCAGTTGAACGCTTTATTGATTTCACGAATGTTGGCGCTGCCGTCGATAAGCACTGACCCGTCGTTTTGCGGGGTGACTTCTTCGGCAAGGGAAGGCGACATTGACGTGGTAAAGTCCCCGACAATCTCTTCCAGAATATCTTCGACCGTCACCAGCCCCTGTATGTCGCCGTATTCATCCACCACCAGGCCGACTTTCTTCTTGTTTCGCTGGAACTTCACCAGCTGCGTGCTGAGTGGGGTGCCTTCCGGCACGTAGTAAATTTCGTCGGCGGCGCGCAGCATTACCTCTTTGGTGAACTCGTTTTTCTCAGTCATCAGACGATAGGCCTCGCGCACGCGCAGCATGCTGATGGCATCGTCGAGGGAATCGCGATAGAGGACGATACGCCCGTGCGGGGAGTGTGTCAGCTGGCGGACAATGGCCTTCCAGTCGTCGTTGATATCAATCCCGACGATTTCATTGCGCGGCACCATGATGTCGTCAACGCTGACCTTTTCCAGATCCAGCACCGACAGGAGCATGTCCTGATTGCGGCGGGAGATCTGCGAGCGGGATTCATTCACGATGGTACGCAGTTCGTCTTTGCTGAGCGCGCTACTAATGGTGACGTCTGCCTTTATACCCACCATGCGCATCAGCACCCGTGTCACCATATTCAGCAGCCAGACCAGCGGCATCATCAGAATAAGCAGCGGTGCTAACAGGAAGCTGCTCGGGTAGGCGACTTTTTCCGGGTAAAGAGCGGCGATGGTTTTGGGCAGCACTTCCGCAAACACCAGCACCACAAACGTGAGCACACCTGTGGCAATCGCCACGCCTGCGTTGCCGTACAGACGCATCCCGACGATGGTGCCCAACGCAGAAGCGAGAATATTGACCAGGTTGTTACCGATAAGCACCAGGCTAATCAGCCGGTCCGGCTTACGCAGAAGCTTTTCGACACGACGCGCGGCACGGTTACCCTGCTTGGCGCGATGACGTAACCGGTAGCGGTTCAGCGTCATCATGCCGGTTTCAGAGCCAGAGAAATAAGCGGAGATGACCACCATGATGACCAGAATGACGATCAGCGTGGTGGTAGAGATGTGTTCCAGGGGGAACTCCTTTTGTTACTTAGCCAGCAAATTGCTGTATGAAGCGGCTACCAAAATAGGCAAGCGTGAGAATGCCCGCACCCGCTACGTTGAACCAGACCACGCGACGACCGCGCCAGCCTTCATGATAATGGCCCCATAACAGGACAATATAGACAAACCACGCGATGATGGAGAGGACCGCTTTATCGATATTCTCCACGCTGAACAGGTTCTTCATATAAAACAAGCCCGTGCACAGCGTCAGCGTCAGCAGAACCACACCGACCTGGGTGATGTGGAACATCTTACGCTCAATCACCATCAGCGGCGGCATTTCGTGGTTAAACGCCAGCTTTTTATTTTTCAGCTGGTAGTCAATCCAGGCGAGTTGCATGGCGTAAAGGGCGGCGATGATCAGCGTCGCGTAGGAGAACAGCGACAGGCCAATATGCACCAGCATCCCCGGCGTGGCTTCCAGGTGAGTAATAAACTCATTGGGCATGAACGTGGCTAACGCCAGGTTGATCAGCGCAAAGGCGTAGACTATCGGCAGCAGCAGCCAGCCACGGTTTTTAGACGCGACAATGGTCATGACCGTACAGATCATCAGGCTGACCAGCGAGCCGACGTTCAGTACGCTCAGATTTTGCACGCTGCCGTCGCCGGGAATGATGCGTGATTCCAGCGCAAACGCGTGGCTAATCAGTGCGATCACTGCCGAAAGAATAGCCATGCGCCGCCAGCCGCTGTTTTTTTGCAGCAGGCCAGGAATGATCAGCGCGAGGCTGACAGAGTAGGCAACAAGGGCGATCAGTGCGAAAACAGGCATATAGGCGTCGACAGTTGTCTTAATAAGAAAGAGAAGCAGTATAACGTTACGTGACGCCTGCTCCAACCGTTGCATAACAACAAAGGCGCCTTCATGTTATACTCCGGCAAAATTCTGTGTATGTGTCGCCCAGGCGACCTAACGTTTCTACCCCAGGCGAGAGACAATGTTTGATAATTTAACCGATCGTTTGTCGCGCACGCTGCGCAACATCAGCGGCCGTGGACGCCTCACCGAAGAGAACATCAAGGAAACGCTGCGCGAAGTGCGCATGGCGCTGCTGGAAGCAGACGTCGCGTTGCCGGTCGTACGTGATTTTATCAACCGCGTGAAAGAGAAAGCGGTTGGCCATGAAGTGAACAAGAGCCTGACTCCGGGTCAGGAGTTCGTCAAAATCGTCCGTAACGAACTGGTTTCGGCGATGGGTGAAGAGAACCAGGTGCTTAACCTGGCGGCTCAGCCGCCGGCCGTCGTACTGATGGCGGGTCTGCAAGGTGCGGGTAAAACCACCAGCGTTGGTAAGCTGGGGAAATTCCTGCGCGAAAAGCACAAGAAAAAGGTGCTGGTGGTGTCGGCGGACGTGTATCGCCCAGCGGCGATCAAACAGCTGGAAACGCTGGCCGAGCAGGTTGGCGTAGACTTCTTCCCGTCCGACGTGGCGCAGAAGCCTGTCGATATCGTTAACGCGGCGCTGAAAGAGGCGAAGCTGAAATTCTACGACGTGCTGCTGGTGGATACCGCCGGTCGTCTGCACGTTGACGAAGCGATGATGGACGAAATCAAGCAGGTGCATGCCTCTATCAATCCGGTAGAGACCCTGTTTGTTGTTGACGCCATGACCGGTCAGGATGCGGCGAACACCGCAAAAGCGTTTAACGAAGCCCTGCCGTTAACCGGCGTGGTGCTGACCAAAGTCGACGGCGATGCCCGCGGCGGTGCGGCGCTCTCTATTCGTCATATCACCGGTAAGCCAATCAAGTTCCTCGGCGTGGGCGAGAAAACCGAAGCGCTGGAGCCGTTCCATCCGGATCGTATTGCCTCCCGTATCCTCGGCATGGGCGACGTGCTGTCGCTGATCGAAGATATTGAAAGCAAGGTTGACCGCGCGCAGGCGGAAAAACTCGCCAGCAAGCTGAAAAAGGGCGACGGTTTCGATCTGACCGACTTCCTTGAGCAGCTGCGTCAGATGAAAAACATGGGCGGCATGGCAAGCCTGATGGGCAAACTGCCAGGCATGGGCCAGATCCCGGACAACGTCAAATCCCAGATGGATGACAAAGTGCTGGTTCGTATGGAGGCCATCATCAACTCGATGACGCTGAAAGAGCGCGCGAAGCCAGAAATCATCAAAGGTTCCCGTAAACGCCGTATCGCAGCCGGTTGCGGCATGCAGGTGCAGGACGTTAACCGCCTTCTGAAACAGTTCGACGACATGCAGCGCATGATGAAGAAAATGAAGAAAGGCGGCATGGCGAAGATGATGCGCGGCATGAAAGGCATGATGCCTCCCGGTTTTCCTGGGCGTTAATCGCTTTTGAGATTGCTTTTTGCCCGAAAATGAGTAAAATTTTCGGGCTTTTAATATGACACCCGGGCTCCGTTCCTCGATGGGGCCCGGTTGTTTTATTCACACAAGAGGATGTTATGGTAACTATTCGTTTAGCTCGTCACGGCGCTAAAAAGCGTCCGTTCTACCAGGTTGTTGTGACTGACAGCCGTAATGCACGCAACGGTCGCTTCATCGAGCGCGTTGGTTTCTTCAACCCACTGGCCGCTGGCGCAGAAGAAGAAACCCGTCTGGATCTGGATCGTATCGCTCACTGGGTTGGCCAGGGCGCTACTGTTTCCGATCGCGTTGCTACGCTGATCAAAGCAGCAAACAAAGCAGCTTAATCTGTCACGGTGGTCATGATGAGCAATAAAGCACCTGTTGAACCGATCGTATTGGGAAAAATGGGTTCTTGCTACGGTATCCGTGGTTGGCTCAGAGTGTTTTCCTCCACTGAAGACGCTGATAGCATTTTTAATTACCAGCCCTGGTTTATCCAGAAAGCCGGTAAGTGGGAAGAGGTCGAGCTGGAAAGCTGGCGTCACCACAATCAGGACATCATCATCAAGCTGAAAGGCATTGACGATCGTGATGCCGCGAATGCGCTGACTAATTGTGAAATTGTCGTGGATTCGTCGCAGTTGCCACAGCTGGAAGAGGGTGACTACTACTGGAAAGACCTTATGGGTTGCCAGGTAGTGACCACTGAAGGCTACAGCCTCGGAAAAGTCATCGACATGATGGAAACCGGGTCAAATGACGTTCTCGTCATTAAGGCAAACCTGAAAGATGCATTTGGCATCAAGGAGCGGTTGGTTCCGTTCCTCGATGGACAGGTTATCAAGAAAGTCGATCTCACTACTCAAACCATTGAAGTAGATTGGGATCCTGGTTTTTAAATTCTCCGGATAAACGGTAAAAGACGGCGCTATGTGGATTGGCATAATTAGCCTGTTTCCTGAAATGTTCCGCGCGATTACCGATTACGGGGTAACTGGCCGGGCAGTAAAGAATGGCCTGCTGAGCATCCAGAGCTGGAGTCCTCGTGACTTCACGCACGACCGGCACCGTACCGTGGACGATCGTCCTTACGGCGGCGGGCCGGGGATGTTGATGATGGTGCAACCCTTACGGGACGCCATTCACACAGCAAAAGCCGCGGCAGGTGAAGGCGCGAAGGTGATTTATCTGTCACCTCAGGGACGCAAGCTTGATCAAGCGGGCGTGAGCGAACTGGCGACGAATCAAAAGCTGATTCTGGTCTGTGGTCGCTACGAAGGGATAGATGAGCGCGTAATTCAAACCGAGATTGACGAAGAATGGTCTATCGGCGATTACGTTCTCAGCGGTGGTGAGTTACCGGCAATGACGCTGATTGACTCCGTCGCCCGGTTTATTCCGGGGGTTCTGGGCCATGAAGCTTCGGCAACGGAAGATTCCTTTGCCGATGGATTGCTGGATTGTCCACACTATACTCGTCCTGAAGTGTTAGAAGGGATGGAGGTCCCGGCAGTGTTACTGTCTGGAAACCATGCCGAGATACGTCGCTGGCGTTTGAAGCAGTCGCTGGGCCGAACCTGGCTTAGAAGACCTGAACTTCTGGAAAACCTGGCTCTGACTGAAGAGCAAGCAAAGTTGCTGGCCGAGTTCAAAACTGAACACGCGCACCAGCAGCATGAACATGATGGGAAAGCGTAATACGCTCCCGAATATCAGTTTACCCAGGATAAGAGATTAAATTATGAGCAACATCATTAAGCAACTTGAACAAGAGCAGATGAAGCAGGACGTACCTTCCTTCCGTCCAGGTGACACCGTGGAAGTGAAAGTATGGGTTGTTGAAGGTTCCAAAAAACGTCTGCAGGCATTCGAGGGCGTGGTTATCGCTATTCGTAACCGCGGTCTGCACTCTGCATTCACTGTTCGTAAAATTTCCAACGGCGAAGGCGTTGAGCGTGTCTTCCAGACTCACTCTCCGGTAGTTGACAGCATTGCTGTTAAACGTCGTGGTGCTGTACGTAAAGCTAAACTGTACTACCTGCGTGAGCGTACTGGTAAGTCTGCTCGTATTAAAGAGCGTCTGAACTAAGATTCGCTTAAGCGACATCCTGTTAGAAAGGGCTGGCCGAAAGGCTGGCCCTTTTTTTATCCCATCGCACCTCTCGCGTTAACCCTTCCGTCATAAATCATTTACAATGTTCGCCTCTTGGGTGGAGGGTAAGTGGATAACGTACTGCATCAGCATAACTGGAAACGCGCAGCGGCATTGACCGCGCTGTTTGCGATCCTGCTGATCGTCGTGGCGCCGCTGATCTCCGTCTCGCTGCAAAAAGATCCCATGAGCGCCATGCCGGGCATGCACCATGACATGAGCATGATGTCGATGGACGAGCATCATGGTGATATGCCGCATTCTATGCCAGTTGACCATGCGGAGGCGTGCGGCTACTGCGTGCTGTTAGCGCATGTTCCGGGCGTGATGCTGGCGCTTATCGTTCTGCTCAGCGTGGTGTTGCAGCGGCTGCGCGTGAAGCCGCCTCGTCAGGCGGTCAGCCACTGGCACTTTTTCCCCTGGCTTTACCCCGATACCCGCGCGCCGCCGCGTCGGTCTGCTTTCTCCCTTTAAAACAAAATCACTCACTTTTTGCCTTAAAAAGGAAAAGTATGACTACCTGCACTCCGCGCGCGGCATGGGGAAACCTGCTGCGTCGCCTCCATTTCTATATTGGGCTGTTTGTCGGTCCGTTTATCTTCTTCGCAGCGCTGACCGGAACGCTGTACGTCGCCACGCCGCAGCTTGAAAATGCGCTGTACCGTAACGCACTCCACACGGATGCCGTGGGTGAGGCGCAGCCTCTTGCTGAACAAATTGCCGTGGCGGAAAACGCCGTGGGTTCAGCGCTGCGTTTACATGCCGTTCGTCCGGGGCTGGAAGAGGGCGAGACGACCCGCGTGATGTTTGCCGACCCCGCGCTGGGTCCCTCCGAGCATCGGGCTATTTTTATTGATCCCGCCAGCCTTGAGGTTCGAGGGGATATGACCGTGTACGGCACCAGCGGGATTTTACCGCTGCGTCAGACTATCGATTATCTGCATACCTCGCTGATGCTGGGCAACCTCGGGCGCCTCTATAGCGAGTTAGCCGCCTCGTGGATGTGGGTTGCTGCCCTGGGCGGGATCGCGCTGTGGTTCTACACCCGACCGAAGCGCCGTATTAACAATCGTTTCCAGAATCGTCGTCGCCTGCATGTAATTCTGGGCTGGACATTACTGGCCGGAATGCTGCTGTTCTCAGCTACCGGATTAACCTGGTCACAATGGGCCGGTGGCAACGTCGATAAGCTGCGTGCAGAGATGAACTGGCTGACGCCGCAGGTAAACACCACTCTTTCCGGTGCGCCGGAAATGAGGGATGAACATGCCGAACATCGTGGTCATCACGGCGGAATGACGATGCCTGAAATGCCAGTCGAGCTGTCGCTTTTTGACAACGTATTGCAGGCTGCCCGCCGGTCAGTGATTGATGCGAAAAAGGTTGAGATCCGCCCGGCAAGCAGGGACGACCAGGCCTGGACAGTGACGGAAATCGATCGCCGCTGGCCGACGCAGGTTGATGCCGTTGCCGTGGATCCCCACTCACTGGAGGTGCTGGACAGTACTCGCTTCGGGGATTTCCCGCTGATGGCTAAACTCACCCGCTGGGGCGTGGATTTCCATATGGGGATCCTGTTTGGTCTGGCAAATCAGCTGCTGCTCATCGCGTTTGGCGTTGCGCTGTGTGTGTTGATTATCTGGGGATACCGGATGTGGTGGATGCGTCGCCCTGCAACGTCAGCCGCGAACCCGGTACAAACGCTCTGTCAAAGCTGGCTGGCATTGCCGCTGTGGGGAAGGGGAGTGACGTTCATGATAAGCATCCTGCTGGGGCTGGCGTTGCCGGTAATGGGCGTCAGTCTGGCGGTCTTTATTGTGATTGACTGGCTGCGCTGGCGAGCGGGTTCAGGTGTGTCGCTCGCCGGGACATCTGTTAAATAGCCTTAAGGCGTGCTGATGACTACCGCAACCCGGCGGTTTTCAGCGCGCCCCTGCGCAGTGCGGTTGCTGCTGACAGGGTATTTTTTGCCTAAGCCCCGCGTAGTGAGATTGCTGCGCGGGATGTTCGCGCCCTTCGCCCAGGCATCCGCCACAACATTGGCGCGTTTTAACGAAAGCGCTTCGTTGTAGCTCTCTTCGCCATAGTTATCCGTATGGCCGTCCATCCGGGCATGGTTCAGACCGGTTGCCGCCAGGCGTGAGGCCATAGTCTGGATCTGCGTTTCACTTTCCGGGCGCAGCCTGGCGTCATTTTTATCAAACAGGATCTTATCCGACAGCCCCAGAGACCAGTCGCCATTCAGTTCGTTAAAGCCGTAGGATTTCATGGCCGCAATTTGCTCTGGCGTGAATTTTCCTTCAGGCGATGACTGGCATCCGGACATTACCAGTGATGCCAGTAACAACGGCGCAAAATATCGCTTTAACATATCGTCTTCCTTTCAGGATATTGTTTTCGAACGCTGGTTTTTGACCAGATACATATTGCGATCGGCTTGTTCCAGTAAGGCCTCAACGGAGGCATTTTCCCACGCCAGAGCATAGCCAATGCTGAGTGACATTGATGCTGTGTGCCCGTTATGCAGATCAAACGGACGGATAAATTGCTGCGACAGCGCAGCGCAAATATATTCGACCTCACGCGCGGTGTGGACGCCGTAAAGGATCATGGCAAATTCGTCGCCGCCAAGACGGTAAGACTGATGACGCTTTTCGCCAAACTCGACCATCCTTTTGGCGGCTTCGATCAGTACGCAGTCGCCCGCGGCATGACCCCAGGTGTCATTGATAAACTTGAAGTTATCACCGTCCAGGAAGAGCAGGGCGGAATTGGTTTTTGCCGAAGCGTCATTCATCAATGCTGCAATGTTGTTGCGAAACGCGGCGCGGTTTGCAAGCCCCGTGAGCGGATCGTGCATGGCGGTACGCAACAGTTGAGCGTTTTTCGCCTGTAGCTTGAGCTGCCACTCTTCCATTTCATCCAGCAGGCTGTTGAAGTCTTCTCCAAACTGGTGGAACTCTTCAATGCGGCCTTCCGTTACCCGGCGAGAGAAGTTGCGGTTGGTGCGAACATCATGCACAACGTCAGTGATGTTTTGCATTTCAACAACCATGCCATGATGTAGCGAGCGGGTGATGGTCAATGCGACGGCAGAGGCAAAAAGAATGCAGCCGGTGAGAACCGCAAACGAGAGCCAGATAAAGTGGCTAATCAGGCTGTCTCGTGCGGTCAGACGAATTTCGCCAATCACATTGCCGTTATGTATGATGGGCTGTGCGACAGGAACAGGGAACAACCACCGGTTGACCAGCGCGCCCAGCGTGTCGGTATTATCCGCCGGGTTCCACGACCACCATGCAAACCGTTTATGATGTGCGTTAAGCACTTCCGCCACGGCAAACTGCCCCTGCTTGCCGAGGGTCGCCAGCGTTTCATTTGCCGCCACGGCATCGTTGAACACCAGAGAGGCTTCAAGGCTGTGGCTCATGGTGGCGCCGGTAAGTTCGAGGTTTTTTTGCGCATATTGCTTTAATGTCACCACGGAAGCGAAACACAGCAGCAACCATATAAACGTCATCGTTATAATGACGCTTATCATGCTGATTCGCCGCAACGTTCTTTTAAACGTCGGACGCGGTGTTGGTGCGACTTCCTTATTCATGCTTCTTATTCCGTGCGAGCATTAATACATCCGGATTGACTCTTACGCCACTGCGCGCCAGCGCATCCAGATTTACGGAAAACCTGACCTGGTTGTGCTCTATTATCAGACAAAATGCGCTGCCAATAACGCATTCAGGATTTTGTTCTGACATTAATAGCAACGCCTGGCCATGATACTGATTTATTATTTCCTGTTGTTTTGCCGGCGACTCACTCCCGAAATAGAGGGCATCACACCTTGCGGTGAGTGCTTCCCGATCGCTACGCACAATGACAGGACTATAGGGCAACGGGTTGTGTTCATCTTCACTGCTGAGTGCCTGTCTGTAATGGGAAGAGGCATAAATACAGAGCTTAGGCTGGCCGGACAGTGCGGGCCATCGGGTGTAGCTCACAATACCAGAAACAATCGAACGTACTGATTTATCCGTTTCCGTGAACGAGCCTGCCGTTGCAGGGGCCACTAAAATGAACAGCATTAGCGCCAGGGGGAGTCGGAGCAAAGCGATCAAGATTGCATTTCTCATCAGAATCCGCCAAACCGCCCCGGAAATAGATGTCCTTAAGAATTGTCGGCAGAATACCATTGTTTATCAAAGCCGTCATTATGTCAGAAATATCCCTGTTTTGACCTAAGCTAAATCTTACAGTGAACTATATTCATAGGAATTCAGGCAGGCTCAATTAAGCCTGCTGGAACGCATACTTTCATCCATTCCTTGTTGCCAGGATTCATGCAGTTTTACTGCATTTTCAGTTGTATCGCAGCTGGCAGGAAATGATTTACCCGCTAATCCCCACGCGTGAATAAAGCCCTCTTCGCATATTTTTTTCTGTCCATCAGCGTAGCCACGAAGATATTCCCCTCGATCAACCTGAGAGTCATTAAAACTATCGGCCAGCGCCTGGTTATCTTTAACCGGAACACCATTCATAGCGTCTTCTTTACCGGCCGTGAACCAGTCCGGGTTGGTCCAGTCAGGCTGAAAAGTGTAAGGATTGAGCTGGCAACCCGATAAAACCAGCGGCAACAACATAAAAGCAATTAAACGCATGGCTATTCTCCTTTTTGTGAGCATAGCCTGGCTTATAACGGCGTGTGTGTAATTTTAACTTTACGGTTTTAGACCATGATTTTTGCCATTAAAGGGTTGCTGTAAAGTAATATGTACGTATTTTGGATTGAAATCTTTACTTTATGTGATATCGTTGTGTCACCTCTTCGAGGAAAACCACTATCGCAAACGAGTTTGACAGGATCGCAATCATGCAAAAAGACGCGCTGAACAACGTACATATCACTGACGAACAGGTGTTAATCACCCCGGATCAACTGAAGGCGGAATTCCCGCTGAGCGTCGCGCAGGAAGCTCAGATTGAGCACTCTCGCCAGACCATTTCTGACATTATCGCTGGCCGCGATCCGCGCCTGCTGGTGGTATGTGGTCCTTGCTCTATTCACGATCCTGAAACCGCCATTGAGTACGCTCGTCGATTTAAAGCATTAGCGGAGGAGGTCAGCGATAGCCTCTATCTGGTGATGCGCGTCTATTTTGAGAAGCCACGTACGACCGTTGGCTGGAAAGGGTTGATCAACGATCCGCACATGGATGGCTCGTTTGATGTGGAAACCGGCCTGAAGATTGCGCGTCGCCTGCTGGTGGAGCTGGTCAGCATGGGGCTGCCGCTGGCAACCGAGGCGCTGGATCCGAACAGCCCGCAGTACCTCGGCGATCTGTTTAGCTGGTCTGCGATTGGGGCGCGCACCACCGAGTCACAAACCCACCGCGAGATGGCATCTGGCCTGTCTATGCCGGTTGGTTTTAAAAACGGTACCGACGGCAGCCTGGCGACGGCGATTAACGCCATGCGCGCCGCCGCCATGCCCCATCGTTTTGTCGGGATCAACCAGGCGGGCCAGGTATGCCTGCTGCAAACGCAGGGCAACCCGGACGGGCATGTGATCCTGCGCGGCGGTAAAGCGCCAAACTACAGCCCGGCGGATGTCGCGCAGTGTGAAAAAGAGATGGAACAGGCGGGACTGCGTCCGGCGCTGATGGTAGATTGCAGTCATGGTAATTCGAATAAAGATTACCGTCGCCAGCCTGCGGTTGCAGAATCTGTGATTGCTCAGATTAAAGATGGCAACCGTTCCATTATCGGCCTGATGATTGAAAGTAATATTCATGAAGGCAATCAGTCATCTGAACAGCCGCGTAGCGCGATGAAGCCCGGCGTCTCGGTCACCGATGCCTGCATTAGCTGGGAAACCACCGATGCGCTGTTGCGTGAGATCCACAAAGATTTGAAAGGCCAGCTGGCGACGCGTCTGGCATAAGAGGGTAGTTATGGTTGCTGAATTGACCGCATTACGCGATCAAATTGATGAAGTGGATAAGGCGTTGCTGGATCTACTGGCGCGCCGCATGGCACTGGTTGCTGAGGTCGGCGAGGTTAAAAGTAAATACGGCCTGCCGATTTACGTTCCGGAGCGCGAGGCCTCTATGCTCGCCTCCCGCCGTAAGGAGGCGCAGGCCCTGGGCGTTTCACCTGATTTGATTGAGGACGTCCTGCGTCGCGTGATGCGCGAGTCCTATTCCAGCGAAAACGACAAGGGCTTCAAAACCCTCTGTCCGTCGCTGCGTCCGGTGGTTATCGTCGGTGGTGGCGGGCAGATGGGGCGTCTGTTTGAGAAAATGCTGACGCTTTCTGGCTATCAGGTGCGTATTCTGGAGAAAGAGGACTGGTCGCACGCGCCGGAGCTGATGAAAGACGCCGGAATGGTTATCGTCAGCGTGCCAATCCATGTGACGGAGCAGATAATCGCGAAACTTCCTCCGCTGCCGGAAGATTGCATACTGGTGGACCTGGCCTCCGTTAAAAATGGTCCGCTACAGGCAATGCTGGCGGCGCACACCGGGCCCGTGCTTGGGTTACACCCGATGTTTGGCCCGGACAGCGGAAGCCTGGCGAAGCAGGTAGTGGTTTACTGTGACGGACGGCAGCCGGAAGCCTACCAGTGGTTCCTGGAACAGATCCAGGTCTGGGGAGCACGTTTGCACCGCATTAGCGCGGTAGAGCATGACCAGAACATGGCGTTTATTCAGGCGCTGCGCCACTTTGCAACCTTCGCCTACGGGCTGCACCTGGCGGAAGAGAACGTTCAGCTTGAACAATTGCTGGCGCTTTCCTCACCAATCTATCGTCTGGAGCTGGCGATGGTCGGGCGACTGTTTGCCCAGGATCCGCAGCTTTACGCCGACATCATCATGTCATCTGAAAATAACCTGGCGCTGATCAAGCGCTATTATCAGCGTTTTGGCGAAGCGATCACCTTGCTGGAACACGGCGATAAACAAGCCTTTATCGACAGTTTCCGTAAAGTGGAGCACTGGTTCGGTGATTACGCCACGCGATTCCAGAGTGAAAGCCGCACGCTGTTGCGCCAGGCAAATGACAGTCGCCAGTAATGCGATGATGTATATACTGAAAGCCAGCATCGCTGGCTTTTTTCATTTTGGGGAACTGTCATGGCTGAACCGCAGCTGCTGTTGAACTATACCGGGCATCTGCCCGAATGCCCGACGTGGAGTGCAGAAGAGAAGGCGCTCTACTGGGCGGATATCCTGGAAGGGGAGATCCATCGGTACCATCTGCCCACCGCAGAGCACTCGGTGCTCTCATTCCATGAAGAAGTTGGGTGTTTTGCCCTGCGTGAACGCGGCGGATTTATCGTCGCGATGCGAAACGCCATCTGGCTGACCGATAAGCACGGCCTGCTACAACGTAAAGTTTGCGATAACCCATCCAACCCGCAGCTTGCACGCTTTAACGATGGCGGTACCGATCATCTGGGACGGTTTTATGCGGGCACGTTCTGGGGGCCGGGAGATTATAACGGCGCCATGCTGATGCGTATCGACAACGACCTGACGCCGAAAGTGATTCAGTGCGATATTCACGGGCATAACGGTTTAGCGTTTAGTCCTGACAAACGGTGGATGTTTACTTCTGATACGCCGAACGGCGTGATCTACCGTACGCCGCTTGATGAGCAGGGAGAACCCGGTAAGCGCGAAGAGTTTCGCCGGTTTAGCGAGGGAGAAGGTATACCCGACGGTGCGGCAATGGATGAGGAAGGCTGCTACTGGAGCGCACTGTTTGACGGCTGGCGTATCGCACGGTTTTCACCGCAAGGCGAACAGCTGGAAGAGTATCGGCTGCCGGTACGCTGCCCGACAATGGTCTGCTTTGGCGGCGACGATATGAAAACGCTGTTTATCACCACCACGCGGGAAAATATGGAGGCGGAGGAGCTGGCGAAATACCCGCTTTCCGGTGCCATCTTCACCCTGCCTGTAAATGTGGCAGGGATGAAGAAAAGCCGCTTTATCGAACGTTAAGCCGGATCGACCGGGACCACGGTTTCGCTCGGATAGCAGCCCAGCACTTTCATGGAGCGGGTGATCTCGCCCAGTTCGCGCAGGGCTTTCTGCATGGATGCAGACTCCAGGTTGGCCTGAACGTCGAGATAGAACATCTCTTCCCACGGGTTGCCATGGATTGGACGGGATTCCAGCTTCGTCATGATTAGGTTGTGATTACGCAGCACCAGCAGCGCTTCAACCAGCGCACCCGCCTGCTGGCCGGTCGCCATCAGCAGGGTGGTTTTCGCCGGGACCTGGTCCGACACGTTGATGGCCTTGCGGGCCAGAACCACGAAACGGGTGATGTTCTGCGTCTGGTTGGCCAGATTGCGTTCCAGCACCTGTAAGCCATACAGCGCGCCGCCCGCTTCGCTACCGAGAGCCGCGACGGCAGGAGAGTTTGCCTGCGCCACTTTTTCCATCGCCGCTGAGGTGCTTTCGGTGTACTCAATTTTCCAGTGCGGATAACGGTTCAGGAACTGGCTGCACTGCTGGAACGGCTGCGGGTGGCTGTACACCGTTTCGATCTGACTCAGATCGGTTGAGCCAGAGACCAGCACGCAGTGATCGATAGGGATAGTCAACTCGCCGACTAACGACAGGCTGGTGTGCTGGAGCAGATCGTAAACATCGTTGATGGCGCCGGAACTGGTGTTCTCAATTGGCACCACGGCGTAATCGGCCTGGCCGGTTTCGACCTGGTTGAAAATGTCTGCAAATTTCGCGCAACCGCTCTCAATAAACTCTTCGAAATGGCGGGCTGCGTACTGGCGGGCCGCCAGATGAGAATAGGAGCCTTTCGGACCGAGGAAAGCGATACGAGCAGAGTGCGGGTTGGTTTTGTTCAGATGCTGCTGGAGCAGGGCTTGTTGCGTCAGAACGGAATCTTCGATGATAAGCTGGAACAGGCGGGTGATGTAGTGGGCATCCAGATGATGCGCTTTGCCGAGTTGAATCAACCGTTCCAGTAAATCACGTTCGCGATCGATATCGCGCACCGGCCGATGGGACTCGAGCTTGGCTTTGCCCACTTCAACGGCGAGCGAGCGGCGTTCTGCCAGCAGGGCCAGTAATTTTTCGTCGAGCGCACTGATTTTTACGCGTAAATCCAGGAGCGGGTTTTCCGGTGTCATAGTGTTGTCTGTCTCATTTTATCGTTATCAATAAAAAAGGCCTCCCGGTGTGGGAGGCCTTGTTGTTCGTCTTCGCATTCTTTATCACACGACGAAACGCCTCCCGGTCAGGGGAAGGTAAAAAAGAATGCGAAGAAAAACGGCGTCTGTTTCATAAGGTCATCCTGAAATTGATAGGGTTAAAGTACCTGTACTGTTTTGATCCTGTCAATAAAAAACGCGCCCGAAGGCGCGTTGTCGGTACACTCAATTTTAGAGGATTACTCTTCTTCAACTTCTTCCGCGAAGCTGGCGTCTTTCACCGAGGTTGCGGCGCGACGTGCTTCACCTTTGTGTTGCACTTTATTGAGCTGCCGTTCCAGCTTGTTGATCAAATCGTTAATTGCGGTGTACATATCCTCGTGTTTTGCGCTGGCGACCAGATGGCCGTTTGGAGTATTGATAGTTGCATCAGCGATGAAACCCTGCGGCTCCTTGGACAGGATGATATGTGGATTAATCAAATGTGTTTGCCATTTATCCAGTTTGGCGAGACGGTCTGCGACGTGCTGGCGGATTGCCGGAGTAATTTCCATTTGTTTACTGGTAATGTTCATTGTCATAAATTTTACCTCTTGTCTTTCCGTCTTGGTGATTCCAGCATACCCGACCTAATGTCAAAATGTGTGATTTAGATCACGTTATTTTGTCGGTTTTTGTCAGGGAATCTTTTTTGTGAGGCAGGGCAGGAAGAGGTGAGATTTACCTTGTCGAAGTCAACAAATGCGGTCATAGTTGAATGGATGTGTTGAAGCTAAACCGCTTCAGCGTAAGTCTGAAAGGATAAAAAAACGGCAGCCCGCGGGCTGCCGTTATGCGTTGTAGCGGTATCAGGTGTTGCTGCTGTTCGCGGCGATGATTTTCGCCACTTTGTCAGCCTGAGCCGTCATCTGCATCTGGCGATACGCATTTTCCATCAGCTTCAGGCCATCACGCGTGGCCTGGGTGTCCGGATAATCACGCAGCATGCCTTCTACACGGTTAACCACGGCAACCCATGCGCCACGGCGGGTGTAGTATTCCGCAACGGAGTACTCATATTTCGCCAGACGATCTTTCAGGAACACCAGACGCTTAGTGGCATCGGTAATGTACTGGCTGTTCGGATAGCTGCGCACCAGTTTGGAGAAGTCATTGAAAGCATCACGCGCATGTTGCGGGTCACGGTCGGAACGATCCACCCCGAAGAAGCCCTGCAATGCACTGTCATCCAGCGCCATGTTAGTCAGGCCGCGCATGTACATTACGTAATCGATGTTAGGATGGGTAGGGTTCAGACGCATGAAACGATCGATCGTTGCCTGAGCCAGCGGCAGATCGGCATTTTTGTAGTAGGCGTAGATAAGATCTAACTGTACCTGCTGCGAATACGGACCAAACGGATAGCGATTATCCAACGCTTCCAGTTGCGTTATCGCCTGTTTCCAGTTACCGTCCTGCAACTTTTGTTGTGCAGTCGCATAGATTTCATTCGGCGGATTGTCAGGGACCTGTTCATTCGAACCGGAGCAGCCCACCAAAGCCAGGCTCAACGTGGCCGCTGCCACCAGATATTTCATGCGCGTCATGACGTTTTGACTTTCCTCAAATGTTTGTCCGGGAGAAACTCAGTTCCTGCTCCCGATTAAGACCAGCTACAATAGCACACTATATTAAACGGCAAAGCCGTAAAACCCAACGTTAAACGAAGAAGCAGTTTATGGCACAACGAGTAGAACTCACCGCAACAGTCTCCGAAAATCAGCTCGGTCAACGCTTAGATCAGGCTTTGGCCGAATTGTTCCCTGATTATTCGCGTTCACGCATAAAAGAATGGATCCTTGACCAGCGCGTGCTGGTAAACGGCAAGATCTGGGACAAACCTAAAGAGAAAGTGTTTGGTGGGGAAGCTGTCGCCATCAATGCTGAAATCGAAGAGGAAATCCGCTTCGAGCCGCAGGATATCCCGCTGGATATCGTCTACGAAGATGACGATATTCTGGTCATCAACAAGCCGCGCGACTTTGTTGTTCATCCGGGCGCGGGCAATCCTGACGGTACGGTACTTAACGCTCTCCTTCATTATTATCCACCAATTGCCGACGTACCGCGTGCCGGTATCGTTCACCGTCTGGATAAAGACACCACGGGTCTGATGGTGGTGGCGAAGACGGTTCCCGCCCAGACTCGCCTGGTGGAATCGTTGCAACTGCGCGAAATCACCCGTGAATATGAAGCGGTGGCGATTGGTCATATGACCTCTGGCGGCACGGTGGAAGAGCCTATCAGCCGTCACCCAACCAAGCGTACGCATATGTCCGTACACCCGATGGGTAAACCGGCGGTAACCCACTACCGCATCATGGAACATTTCCGTATTCATACGCGCCTGCGTCTGCGTCTGGAAACCGGGCGTACTCACCAGATCCGCGTGCACATGGCGCATATTACCCATCCGCTGGTGGGTGACCCGGTTTACGGCGGTCGTCCGCGTCCACCAAAGGGCGCATCGGATGAATTCATCTCCGTGCTGCGTAAATTCGATCGCCAGGCGCTGCATGCGACGATGCTGCGTCTTTACCACCCAATCACCGGAATTCAGATGGAATGGCATGCACCGATCCCACAGGATATGGTGGAACTTATCGACGCGATGCGCGCAGATTTCGAAGAACATAAGGATCACGTAGACTGGTTATGACCAAACTGATTGTCCCGGAATGGCCACTGCCTGAAGGCGTGGCCGCCTGTAGTTCGACCCGTATCGGTGGTGTGAGCCAGGGCGCGTGGGAGTCTTTGAACCTCGGTGCGCATTGTGGCGATAACCTGGAGCACGTTGAAGAGAACCGTAAACGTCTCTTTGCTGCGGGAAACCTTCCTTCAAAACCGGTCTGGCTTGAGCAGGTGCACGGTAAAGTGGTGCTGAAGCTGACGGGTGAGCCCTATGCGTCTAAACGCGCCGATGCTTCGTACAGCAATACGCCGGGAACGGTTTGCGCGGTGATGACCGCTGATTGCCTGCCGGTGCTGTTCTGCAATCAGGCAGGAACTGAAGTGGCTGCTGCCCACGCCGGATGGCGAGGCCTGTGCGAAGGCGTGCTGGAAGAGACCGTTGCCTGCTTCCAGGACGATTCTGCAAATCTCATTGCCTGGCTTGGCCCGGCGATTGGTCCGCAGGCATTTGAGGTCGGGCCCGAAGTGCGCGATGCCTTTATGGAAAAAGATCCGCAAGCGGTCGAAGCGTTTGTGGCTTCCGGAGATAAATATCTGGCCGATATTTACCAGCTTGCCCGCCAGCGCCTGAATAACGTCGGCGTGACCCAAATCTTCGGCGGAGATCGCTGTACTTTCACCGAAAAGGGTGATTTTTTCTCCTATCGTCGCGACATGACGACAGGCCGTATGGCAAGTTTCATTTGGCTGATATAACCTAAAGAATCAAGACGATCCGGTACGCGCCGTTTTCTTTTCACATAATTCAGGTTATTAACCTTGAATAATTGAGGGATGACCTCATTTAATCTCCAGTAGCAAATTTGACCTGTTATGGGAGGAGTTATGCGTCTGGATCGTCTTACTAATAAATTCCAGCTTGCTCTCGCCGATGCCCAGTCCCTTGCACTGGGGCACGACAACCAATTTATCGAACCTCTTCATTTAATGAGCGCCTTGCTGAATCAGGAAGGGGGATCGGTACGTCCTTTATTAACGTCCGCTGGCATTAATGCCGGCCAGTTACGCACCGCCATCGATCAGGCGCTGAGCCGTTTACCGCAGGTAGAAGGTACCGGTGGCGACGTGCAGCCGTCGCAGGATTTGGTGCGCGTGCTGAACCTTTGCGACAAGCTGGCGCAAAAACGTGGGGACAATTTTATTTCGTCAGAGCTGTTTGTTCTGGCGGCGCTTGAATCACGAGGTACCTTGACCGACCTGCTGAAATCCGCCGGTGCAACCACCGCCAATGTGACCCAGGCGATTGAGAAAATGCGCGGAGGTGAAAGCGTGAACGATCAGGGAGCCGAAGACCAACGTCAGGCTTTGAAGAAATTTACGGTCGACCTGACCGAACGTGCCGAGCAGGGCAAACTTGACCCGGTGATCGGCCGTGACGAAGAAATTCGCCGGACTATCCAGGTACTGCAACGCCGTACTAAAAACAACCCGGTGCTGATTGGTGAGCCAGGCGTCGGTAAAACCGCCATTGTTGAAGGGCTGGCGCAGCGTATCGTTAATGGCGAAGTGCCCGAAGGGCTGAAAGGCCGTCGCGTACTGGCTCTGGATATGGGCGCGCTGGTGGCTGGGGCGAAATACCGCGGTGAATTTGAAGAGCGTCTGAAAGGCGTGCTGAACGATCTGGCGAAACAGGAAGGTAATGTCATCCTGTTTATCGACGAATTGCACACTATGGTGGGGGCGGGTAAAGCTGACGGCGCAATGGATGCCGGGAACATGCTGAAACCTGCGCTGGCACGTGGTGAACTTCACTGCGTCGGCGCCACTACGCTGGACGAGTATCGTCAGTACATTGAAAAAGATGCCGCGCTGGAGCGTCGCTTCCAGAAGGTGTTTGTCGCTGAACCAAGCGTTGAAGATACCATCGCCATTTTGCGTGGTCTGAAAGAGCGTTATGAGCTGCACCATCACGTGCAGATCACTGACCCGGCCATCGTTGCGGCGGCGACGCTTTCGCATCGCTACATTGCCGACCGCCAGTTGCCGGATAAAGCCATCGACCTTATTGATGAAGCGGCGTCCAGCATCCGTATGCAGATTGACTCGAAACCGGAAGAGCTGGACCGGCTCGATCGCCGTATTATCCAGCTCAAGCTGGAACAGCAGGCGCTGAACAAAGAGTCTGATGAAGCGAGTAAGAAACGCCTCGATATGCTCAATGAAGAACTGGACGAGAAAGAGCGTCAGTATTCTGAGCTGGAAGAAGAGTGGAAAGCTGAGAAAGCCTCCCTCTCTGGCACCCAGACAATCAAGGCGGAGCTGGAGCAGGCGAAAATTGCCATTGAGCAGGCGCGTCGCGTAGGGGATCTGGCACGGATGTCCGAGCTACAGTACGGCAAGATCCCTGAGCTGGAAAAACAGCTTGAGATCGCCACGCAGTCGGAAGGCAAAACCATGCGTCTGTTGCGTAATAAAGTGACGGATGCCGAGATTGCCGAAGTGCTGGCGCGCTGGACGGGCATCCCTGTGGCTCGCATGATGGAAAGCGAACGCGAGAAACTGCTGCGTATGGAGCAGGATCTACATCAGCGCGTCATTGGACAGAACGAAGCGGTCGAAGCGGTATCTAACGCCATTCGTCGTAGCCGTGCGGGGCTGTCCGATCCGAATCGTCCAATCGGCTCGTTCCTTTTCCTGGGGCCAACCGGTGTCGGTAAAACCGAGCTGTGTAAAGCGCTGGCTAACTTTATGTTCGACAGCGATGACGCGATGGTGCGTATCGATATGTCCGAGTTTATGGAGAAACACTCCGTCTCGCGTCTGGTCGGTGCGCCTCCGGGATATGTCGGTTATGAAGAGGGCGGTTACCTGACGGAAGCGGTTCGTCGTCGTCCTTATTCCGTCATCCTGCTGGATGAAGTGGAAAAGGCTCATCCTGACGTGTTTAACATTCTGTTGCAGGTGCTGGATGATGGGCGTCTGACGGACGGGCAGGGAAGAACGGTCGACTTCCGTAACACGGTGGTGATCATGACCTCGAACCTGGGTTCCGATTTGATTCAGGAACGCTTCGGTGAGCTGGATTACAGCCATATGAAAGATCTGGTGCTGGGTGTGGTCAGCCAAAACTTCCGTCCGGAGTTCATCAACCGTATTGATGAAGTGGTCGTGTTCCATCCGCTGGGTGAGAAACACATTGCGTCGATTGCGCAGATCCAGTTGCAGCGTCTGTACAAACGTCTGGAAGAGCGTGGGTATGAAATCCACATTTCCGACGATGCGCTGAAACTGCTGAGCGAGAATGGTTACGATCCTGTTTATGGTGCGCGTCCGTTAAAACGTGCTATCCAGCAGCAGATCGAAAACCCGCTGGCACAGCAAATCCTCTCTGGGGAGCTGGTTCCGGGCAAAGTTATCCGTCTGGAAGCCAACGACGATCGCATTGTGGCAGTGCAGTAAGTCACAAAACGCAAAAACGAGCCGCTTGCGGCTCGTTTTTGTTTAAAAACCAGGCGAAAATTGTGGTCTGGGATGTGATTTGCCTGGAAAGTGAGCAGTCGGTAATTAATTTGCAATTTATCCTTGCAGGTTCGGAATTACTCCCTATAATGCGCCTCCACTGACACGGAACATCGGCACGCAAGCCGCCGGGTCAGCAGAGAAAAGCAAAATAAACGCTTGACTCTGAAGCGGGAGAGCGTAATATGCACACCCCGCGCCGCAGCGAAAACGAAGCGGCACTGCTCTTTAACAATTTATCAGACAATCTGTGTGGGCACTCAAAGTGACATGGAT